>JAHBST010000054.1 GCA_019638975.1 Cryobacterium sp. | reverse complement strand
AGTCCGCCGAGTTGTCGTTCGTGTCCGCGCCATCCGTGCGGTTGATGGACGTGCTGACGGATGCCGCGGATGCCGCCGCCGTCTCGAAAGTGTTCGCCGTCCCGTACCCGACGGCGTCGATCACGCCCGGCGCGCCCGCGATGTCACCCGTGCCGGGGTTCAGCGCGCTCGTCTGATCGGCGAGGATGACGAGACCGCCGGCTCCCGCAAAGTTGAGTCCGGCATCCGATTGATCGGGCGTCGGCAGGGCTGCTCCGTTGGCGGCGTTCGATCCGCCAGCGACGAGATAGGTCTTGTGGGCGGGGATTACGCCCGTCAGTGCGGTCACCGTCGTGGGGTCGCCCGTACCCGTGCGCGAGCGGTATTGCAGCGACATTCCGGTGAGCGGGATGTCGGCGCCCGTCGGATTGTAGAGCTCGACGAACTTGTTGAGGTAGCTCGCGCCGGAACTGCCGCCGTTCATATACAGCTCGTTGATCACCACCCCCGTGCCGTCGGTGCTGGCTTGCGCAGGAATCGCCGCGACAGGCGCGGCGACGAGGGCGAGTCCGAGAAGTGTGGCAAAAGCAGACTTCAGGCTTTTGCGGGGGGCGTGCGACATGAGTACTCCTGATCGACAGTCGACATTGACAGCGGTGCCGTCGAGAGTACCCCGAATGGGGGTAGAACGAAAGCAGTAGACGAAATACTCTGCTACTTCTCGGAAATTGTGCGCATGTGCGCGTCGTAGTGCGCGGACGCGCGAACTGCGAGACGTGCCTGGGTGCGCGCGTCGCTTCAGTGTGCGCGTCGCCCCACTGCGCGCGTCGCTCCCTGTGCGTGTGGCGTCACTGTGCGCGTCGCGTCACTGCGCGCTGGACCCGCCCGAGGGAATCGCCGGCGCGGCGACCATTGCCCGACTATTTGGCAGGAGACTTCGCGGAAAATTCCGCCGGCGGCACGGGTCGCTCGACGGCCGGCACTAGATGCTCGGCGCCGTCCCGGTTCACTCCGGCTGCGCCTGAATGCTCGGCGGCGGGCGGGAGCCCAAGTTTGGCGCGCTCCTCCGCCTCGATGTCGGCGTATACCTTGCGCTCGGTGCGGTCGGCGCGCACGATCGCCCTCATGGCGAGCCAGAAAATCAGCCCGACCAGAATCGTCGGAACGACCGAGTAGATCGCGTTAGCCCAAAATTCGTGCAGCACACTTCAACCTTACGCGTCCATTTCCGACCGTCCGCACGCCCTCTCCGACCCAAATGAAGGTGATTTTGCGGAATTGGGGCCCACCGGGCGCATTTTGGCAAAATCACCTTCATTTGGGACCGCGCTGGCGACGGGAGAGACCGCGGCGGTGGCGGTGGCGCCGGAGGGACCGTGGCGACGGCGGCGGCGGTGACGCGGGAAACCGCGACGGCGGAGTCGGATGCGCGGCACGCGGACGAGGCGCGCGGGAGGGCGCTACTTCACAAGGGGAAACAGGATCGTCTCGCGGATGCCGAGCCCGGTGACCGCCATGAGCAGCCGGTCGATGCCCATACCCATCCCGCCGCTCGGCGGCATCCCGTGCTCGAGTGCCGTGAGGAACTCCTCGTCGAGCCGCATCGCTTCGACGTCGCCCTTCGCGCCGAGCGCCGCTTGCGCGACGAAACGTTCGCGCTGAATGACAGGGTCGACGAGCTCGGAGTACCCCGTCGCCAACTCGAAGCCGCGCACATACAGGTCCCACTTTTCGACAAGGCCCGGCTTCGTGCGGTGGTCGCGCACGAGGGGCGACGTCTCGGCAGGGAAGTCGGCGACGAACGTCGGGCGCTCGAGCTTCGACTTCACGAAGTGCTCCCACAGTTCCTCGACGAGCTTGCCGGCGGTCGGATGCTGCACCTCGAGTTCGAGGCGATCCGCGAGGTCCTGCAACTCGTCCGTCGAGGTTTCCGGCGTGATCGGGATCCCCGATGCTTCGCTGAGCGATTCGTACATCGACAGCCAGTCCCACTCGCCGCCGAGGTCGTACTCGGTGCCGTCCGCCCACGTGACGACGTGCGACCCGGCGACGGCGAGCGCCGCGTTCTGCACGAGTTCTTGCGTGAGCGTCGCCATCTGGTTGTAGTTTCCGTACGCCTGATACGCCTCGAGCATCGCGAACTCGGGGCTGTGCGTCGAGTCCGCGCCCTCGTTGCGGAAGTTGCGGTTGATCTCGTAAACGCGCTCGAGCCCGCCGACGACGGCGCGCTTCAGGAACAGCTCCGGCGCGATGCGCAAGAACAGCTCTGTGTCGAACGCGTTGCTGTGCGTCACGAACGGTCGAGCGGATGCCCCGCCGTGCATGGTCTGCAGCATCGGCGTCTCGACCTCGAGGTACCCGTGCGCGGTGAAGGTCGCGCGCAGGGACGCGTTGACGGCCGCCCGCGCACGCACGTTCTCCCGTGCGGCGGGTCGGGCGATGAGGTCGAGGTAGCGCTGGCGCACCCGTGTTTCTTCGCTGAGTTCGGAGTGCAGGTTCGGCAACGGACGGATGGCTTTGGCCGCGATCTTCCACCCCGTCGCGAGGATCGACAGCTCGCCCCGGCGGGACGAGATGACCTCGCCCGAAACAAACACGTGATCCCCGAGGTCGACGAGGTCCTTCCACTCCGCGAGCGACTCTTCGCCCACTTCCGCGAGCGACACCATCGCCTGGATCCGCGACCCGTCTCCGCTCTGCAGTGCCGCGAAGCACAGCTTGCCCGTGTTGCGAAGGTGCACGACGCGCCCGGCGAGGCCGACAGTGACTCCGGTGGTGGCATCCGCTTCGAGGTCGCCGAACTTTTCGCGCACCGCGGGGATCGTGTCGGTGATCGCGAGCTCGACCGGGTACGCCTCGGCCCCGGATGCGATGAGCCGTTCGCGCTTGCCGAGCCGCACGGCCTTCTGCTCGCTGATTTCGGCGTCCGTGAGATCAGGTGCAGGGAGCTCGGGCTCCGTGTGTACGGGCCCAGTCGCCCCCGGCTCGGGTGCGGCGGTGTCGGTCATAAGTATGGGTCTCCTGAGGTCCCGCCAAGTTTACCGAGCGTGGAGGCATCGTCGTGCTCCCTTCGAGACGCCAGCTGCGCTGGCTCCTCAGGGAGCGGCCCTGGTTGCCGTTTCCTGAGGAGCGCGACGCGCGTCTCGAAGAGAGCGGGCTCGTCCCTTGAGAAGTCCGAAGGCCGTCTCGAAGAGAGCGGGCTAAGCGAGGTCGAACTGGCGGTTGTCGATGAGCCGGGTGGTGCCGACGCGCGCCGCCACGATCGCGGTGACCGGTCCGGAGTACCGATCGCCAACCGGCTCAAAGGTCGCCGGGTCGACCAGCTCGATGTAGTCCACCCCCACTGTGCTTTCATCATTCAGGACTTCGTGTGACGCAAGTAATGCTTCGTGGCGGCTCGCGGAGGATGCCGCGGCCGCTGCGAGGGCGCGCGACAGCGCGAGCGCGGCCACACGTTCGTCGTCGCCCAGGAACCGGTTGCGGCTCGACAGCGCGAGGCCGTCGGCATTCCGCACGGTCTCCACGACATCCACGACGACCGGGATGTTCAAATCGCGCACCATGCGCTTCACGAGGAACACTTGCTGCGCGTCCTTCTGGCCGAACACGACGACATCCGGCCGCACGATGTTGAGCAGCTTGGCGACGACCGTGAGCATGCCGTCGAAGTGCCCGGGCCGGCTCGCGCCCTCGAAGGTCGAGCCGACGGTGCCCGACGAGATGAGGGTTTCGGATTCGCCATCCGGGTAGAGCTCGTCGACGGGCGGCGCGAAGACGATCACCTCGTCGGGGAGCACGGCGAGGTCGGCGTCGAGGTCGCGGGGATAGCGCTCGAGGTCTTCGCCCGCGCCGAACTGCAGCGGGTTCACGAAAATGGAGACGACGACCGTGTCGGCGAGCCCCTCCGCGCGGCGCACGAGCGCGAGATGCCCGTCGTGGAGGGCGCCCATCGTCGGCACGAACGCGACCGTGCCCGCGGTCTCGAGCCGCAGCCGAAGACTCGCGATGGTCTCGAAAACCTCGGTCATTCGTCCTCCTGCTGCGGCGGTTCGAAGGCGGGCGTGGTGGCATCCGACAACACGTTGTCCACGGTCGATCGTACGAGGGATGCGAGCACGGCGCCGGGCGATTCGACGCCGATTCCTTCGAGCAAACCGACCGCTTGCCCGATGATGGCGGCCGAGAATCGCGTGGCGGTGTCGATCGCTTCCCCGTACGCCGCGCGGTCCGCCTCCGCGATGAGCACGGGTTCGGCGCCGAGCTCGACGGCGAGCGCTTGCCCGATCGGTTGCACGGGCGCCGCCGCCGTGACCGCGCAATACGATTCGCGAAGTCGCGCGAGGTCGATGCTCGTGCCCGTGAACGCGAGGGCCGGATGCAGCGCGAGCGGAATGGCTCCGGATGCCGCTGCCGCAGCGAGCACCGAAACACCGAGCCCCGCGACGGTGTGGAGCACGAGTTGCCCCGTCTGCCACGCGCCGGCGGCGGCGAGGCCGTCGACGAGCGGGGCGAGTTCGCTTTCGGGCACGGCAAGGATGACGAGTTCGCTGCGTTCTATGACATCCGGCACGGGAAGGATCGGCGCGCCGGGCAGCATCGCTTCCGCACGGTCGCGGCTCTCTTGCGACACCGCGGAGATCCCCACGATCGCGTGCCCCGCGCCCGCGAGCGCGGCCCCGAGCACCGGCCCGACTTTGCCCGCGCCGACGATTCCGACTCCGAGACGCCCTGCGGCGGCGGTCACGCTTGCTGCTCTCCGGCCCGCCAGCGGTGGGTCGTGTCGGAGTGCGCGGCCGAGACGGCGACGCGCGCGACATCCTCGAAGAATTTCACGGCGGCATCCCGGTCGATCGCCCCGAGCTGGGCGCTGATCGGCCCGGAAACGGTGTGCAAGTGCACGGATGCCAGCTTGAGCGGGCGCAGCAATGGACCCTGGTGAAGTGACACGCTTTGCAACCGCGGCTGGGGCACGATCACGAGCTGGCGCCAGATCGCCCCCTTGCGCAGCACGAGGGACCCGGTCGTGATTGCGAAGCCGTTGCGACGCCAGGAGAACCAGCGCAAGACGGCGGCGCGGCGCGGGGAGTTGGTGAAACCGTCATCCGGCCCGCCTCGCGACTCGAGGCCGGACTCGATGACGCTGATCGCGGAGTCGATGGCTTCGCCCGCGGCGGGCACGCTCTCGACCGATTGGGCGAGGAGCTCGGGCAGCATGAGTTCGAGCACGCGCCGCACATCGTCGCGGTCGCCCACGGGGAGGATCGTCGTGTTGGCTTGCCCGTCGGCGCCTTTCGTCGACGAGTGCCCCGCGCGATTGACTTTGATCTCCCACCAGCCGGGCGCGCGCCACATGAGCGGCTGGCTCACTTGCACCGAATGGATTCGGCCGGGCGGGAGCGTTTCGTTGCTCGTCGAGAGGAGCCCGAATCCGACGCGGATGCCGTCCGGCGTTCCCGCGATGCTGTAGCGCAGCGATTTCGTGAAGCGGCGGATGTAGTAGCTTCCGAACCCGATCGCTCCCGGGAGCGCGAAGAAGAGGGCGAAGAATTCGCCCGTCGTGATGATCCAGGCGATCGCGCCCGCGACGACGATGAGCAGAAACACCGTGCTGCCGCTCAGCGCCATCGAGCCGATGAGTCGCCCGAGGTCGAGCTTGACGACGGATTCTGGCGGCGCGGCATCGGGGTCCAGTTCGGGCGCGAGGAACTCGCTGACCCTCCGCTCGATCACACTCTGGCCGGCGGCGCCGGATGCAGCGGCGCCGGATGCGGCAGCAGCGGTTCCGGCGGTCCCGGATGCGGCGGTCCCGGATGCGGCGGCCGTGCCAGCTGCGCCGTTCGCACCCCTCGTGTCGGTCAGCCCTGCGCCACCCGGTCCCGCCTGAGCCAGCGCGGCTCCACCCGGGCCGGTTCCGCCCGGGCCGGTTGCGCTCGGTTCCGGTGAGCCGTCCCCGGTGGCGACCCGGCGCGTGCCCGACGCGAGCCGCAGGATTTCGCGGCGCAAGTCATCCGCCGCCGCCGACCGCAAGTACGAAAGCTGCACGTTCGCGTCCTGGCCGGCCTGGTTGATCTCGAGTTTCGCGGCTCCGAACAGGCGCGCGATGAACGGCCGGATGATGTTGATCCCCTGGATGCGGTCGAGCCGCGCCTTGCGGTTCGTGCGGAACAGGATGCCGCTGCGCACTTCGACGACTTCATCGGTGATGCGGAACAAATGCATACGCCACGAGGCATAGAAGCCGGCGGTGAGCACCACGAGCACGATCGCGACGACGATGAGCGCCCACACGATGAGCCCGTGGTTGACGATGAAGTCGATCGGGTCATCTTCCTGCGGGATGTGCGGCACGAACATGTCGAAAATGCGCTCGCGCAAATTCGCGACGACGACACCGAGGATCGCGATGAGCGCGATCCCGCCCTTCAGGAGGGGTGATGCCGGATGCAGGCGATGCCACTCGCCGTCGGCGAGGAATGTGCCGCTCGGCCGCGCGGTGGCCGGGTCGATCTCGCTCACAAGCCGGCCCGGCGGGTTTCGGCGAGCGCGACGAGCCGGTCGCGGAGGGTGTCGGCATCCGCTGCTCGAAGGCCCGGAATGGTGACGCCCGTCGACGCCGCGGCGGTCACGAACTTGAGTTCGCTCAAGTCAGCATGCGGGAGAGGGGGCCGCGGTTGATGTCGACGAGCTGCATCCGCCCGTACGGTACCGCGACGAAGCGCTGGAACAGGATGCCGCGGCGGAAGAGCAAGTCGTCGTCGCGCAACTGGTAGCCGATCGACCGCACGCGGCGAGGCATCAGAACGACGGTGATGATCGCGACGATACCGACGGCGACGAACAGCCACACGAGCGGTCCGAACACGAGCAGCGTGAGAATCGTGACGACGCCGCACGCGACCGCGGTCGACACGACGGCGCCGACGTATTCGGACACGATCAGTCGCGGCGAGACGCGCTGCCACGTGGCGTCGGGAAGTTCGAGTCGATCGGCCATGGGAATCCTCGTGGTCTCGTGCAGTGGTCGGGAGTGCGGTGGTCGAAGTTGCGGTTGTCGGAGTTGTGTCGGTCTGGCGTGTGTCGGTCTGGCGTGCGGTCGGTCTGGCGTGCGATGGTCGGCGTGTCCCGGAGCGGTTTCCCGCCGTCGCGGTTCAGGCTTTGACCGGATCCTTGCCGCGATCGTTGTCGTCGTCGCTCGGCGGGATGCGGCACATGTGTTCCGCGAGGAGTCCCCCGGCGAGGAGAACTCCGGCCCCGATGATCGTCGCGATCGCTTGCGTCACCGAGCCTACCCCGATCACCGATCGCGTCAGCAGGTACGCGAGCACGCCGAATCCGACGCCGGAGATGAGCGCCCCCGTGACGGCGCACGCTTTCGCGAGCATGACGATCCGGGTCGCGTAGAACGGGTCCACTCGGGGCGCGTTCGAGGCGCGCGTCATGCGGCGGATGGGGACGGCGAGCGTCACCACGATCCCCCCGATGACGGCGAGCGCGATCGCGAGAGTGATGGGCAGCCCGATGATCGGGCGGCCGTTTGCCTGCAGCGTGAGCTCGACGAATGCGCCGATCGCGCCGCCGACGATCGCGAGAGCGATGAGCGTGGTGACCCTCGTGCGCTTCACGAACGGACCGCCTCGAGCAGTGGCGCGGCCGGATACTCGCTCACCAAGTCGGTCGCCGCCGCGAGCAGGTCGGCCACGCGGCCGCCGTGCGGGGCACGCCCGGGGAGCACGGCATCCGGTTGCACTTGCAGCCACGGCGCGAGCACGAACGCGCGCTGCCAGGCTCGAGGATGCGGCAACGTGATCTCGTCGGTGTGCCGCGTGAGCCCGCCGAAGTCGATGAGGTCGAGATCGATCGTGCGGTCGCCCCACACTTCCTTGCGCACCCGGCCGAGGCGCGCCTCAATCTCGTGCAGAGCCGCGAGAAAGTCTTCGGGGCTGAGCGCGACGCGAGCGAGCACGACCGCGTTGAGGTAGCTCGGTGCGGTCTCGTCGACGCCGTCGAGCTTCAACGCGGGGGTCTCGACGATGCCGGATGCCGCGGTCACGCGCACCCCGTCGAGCGCGTCGATCTCGCGCACCGCTTCGCGCAGCAGTTCTTCGCGATCGCGCGGGATGCCGTCGGAGTCCGCGGACTGGTTGCTGCCGAGCGCGATCACGGCGGGCAGCACGACGCGCATCCGCGTCACGGCCGACCCCGCGTGATCGTCACGGCGACATCGCCGAAGGGCACCGTGATGGGCGCATGCGGTTTGTGCACGGTCACGGTCACGGATGCCGCGGCCGGGTAGTCGAGAACGACAAGCGCGATCCGCTCGGCGAGCGTCTCGATGAGGTCGACGGGGTCGCGTTCGATCGCCGCCGTCACTTTTTCGGCGAGTTCGCCGTAGTGGATCGTGAGCGCGAGGTCGTCGGATGCGGCTGCGGCAGCGAAATCCGTCGCGATCGAGAGGTCGACGACGAACTCCTGGCCATCGCGTCGCTCGTGGTCGTAGACGCCGTGGTTCCCGAACGCGCGCAAGCCGGTGAGCTCGAGCCGATCGCGACTCGCAGGCAGCTCTTCGGTCACTTGCCGCTCCCGAGAGCACGGGGTGCCGGCGCGCGACCTTCGTTCAGCGACTCCCACACCTGGAGCGCGGCGAGGGTTCCAGCCACATCGTGCACGCGCACTCCCCACACGCCGGCTTCGGCGGCGAGCGCGCTGATCGTCGCCGTCGCCGGGTCGCGGTCGGCCGTGGGCGCTCCTTCCGGCAGCAGTTCGCCGAGGAACTTCTTGCGCGAGGCGCCGATCAGGATGCGGTGCCCGAGGGTTTCCAGTTCGCGCAAGCGCCCGAGCAGTTGCCAATTGTGCTGAGCGGTCTTGGCGAATCCGAGGCCCGGGTCGAGGATGATGCGGTCGGGTCGGACTCCCGCGACGATGAGTTCCGCGACGCGGTGCTTCAGTTCGTTGCGGACGTCGCGCACGACATCCGTGTAGACCGCGGCGGAGTCCATTTTCGCGCTGTGCCCGCGCCAGTGCATCGCGACGTATTCGATCCCGCTCTCGGCGATGAGGCGCGCCATGCCCTTGTCGGCGAGCCCACCGGACACGTCGTTGACGAGCACCGCACCGAGGTCTAGCGCTGCGGCGGCGGTCGCCGCGTTCATGGTGTCGATGCTCACGGGCACGTCGCGCGCGATGAGTTCGCGGATGACCGGCAGCACGCGCGCTTGTTCCTTATCGACCGCGAGTCGCTCGGCGCCGGGCCGCGTCGATTCTCCGCCGACGTCGATGACGGTCGCTCCCGCCTCGACGAGCTGCACGGCGTGGTCGACGGCGTCGTCGAAGTTGTTGTAGAGCCCGCCGTCGCTGAACGAGTCGGGGGTGACGTTCAGGATGCCCATGATGAGCGGCATCCCCGTCGTCATCGGGTTGTGTCCGCGCCGTGTGCGAGCCATGGTCAGCCTTTCCCGATGAGGGAGATCGCCTCGGTGCGGGCGGCCGGATCGGTGAGTGTTCCGCGGGTGGCGAGGGTGACGGTCGTGCTGCGCGACTGGCGGGCGCCGCGCGAACTCACGCATCCGTGGGCCGCGTCGAGCACGACGAGAACACCGAGCGGGTCGAGGCCGGTTTCGATCGCGTCGGCGATCTGTTCGGTGAGCCGCTCCTGCAATTGGGGACGTGCGGCGAGGGTTTCGACCACGCGAGGAAGTTTACCGAGGCCGACCACCCGCTGGCGAGGGAGGTAGGCGATGTGGGCGACGCCGAGGAACGGCAGGAGGTGGTGTTCGCACATGGATCGGAAGTCGATGCCGCGCATCACGACGAGTTCGCCCTCCCGGTGGCCGGCATCCTCGAGGGTTTCGGTGTCGGCGAGGTGGACGAGCGGATCCTGCCCGACGCCCGCGAAGAATTCGGCGTAGCTTTCGGCGAATCGTGCGGGAGTGTCGACGAGCCCGGGGCGCGTGGGGTCTTCGCCGATCGCGGCGAGGAGTTCGGATACGGCGGCTCGGATGCGCGCACCGTCGATCCCTGCGTCCTCGGCGGCCATGGGTCGCTCGCTAGGCCGTCGCGATGCCGGGGGCTTTGCGCCGCGGGGCGCGCTTCGGCTTGTCGGGGGTCGAGCTGATACCGCCGTCGATGACGCCTTCGTCGATGGGCGCCTTGACGGGCAGCGCGACCGGCGGCCGCTTCGACACGGGGCGATCCGTGCTCGAAAGCCACTGCGGACGCTCCGGCAACCTCTTAACCTTTTTGAAGATCTCGGCGAGCTGGTTGTGGTCGAGCGTCTCCTTTTCGAGGAGTTCGGTCGCGAGGTTGTCGAGGATGTCGCGGTTGTCATTGAGCACTTTCCACGCTTCGTCGTGGGCCTGCTCGATGAGCTTCCGCACTTCGGCGTCGACTTTTTCGGCGAGGCCGTCCGAGTAGTCGCGGCCGTGGCCCATGTCGCGGCCCATGAACACTTCGCCGCTGGACTGGCCGAGTTTGATGGGTCCGACATCCGAGCTCATGCCGTATTCGGTGACCATTTTGCGGGCGATCTCGGTGGCTTTTTCGATGTCGTTGGAGGCGCCGGTGGTGGGGTCGTGGAACACGATTTCTTCGGCGACGCGGCCGCCCATGGCGTAGGTGAGCTGGTCGAGGAGTTCGTTGCGGGTCACCGAGTAGCGGTCTTCGAGCGGCATGACCATGGTGTAGCCGAGCGCGCGGCCGCGCGGGAGGATGGTGACTTTGGTGACGGGGTCGGTGTGGCGCATGGATGCCGCGGCGAGCGCGTGGCCGCCTTCGTGGTACGCGGTGGTGAGTTTCTCTTCGTCGCGCATGACGCGGGTGCGGCGCTGCGGTCCGGCCATGACGCGGTCGACGGCTTCGTCGAGGGCGCGGTTGTCGATGAGCTGGGCATCCGACCGGGCGGTGAGGAGTGCGGCCTCGTTGAGCACGTTCGCGAGGTCGGCGCCGGTGAAGCCGGGGGTTTTGCGGGCGAGCACTTCGAGGTCGACGCTTTTGGCCATGGGTTTGCCTTTGGCGTGCACTTCGAGGATTTTTTTGCGGCCGAGCAGGTCGGGGGCGTCCACGCCGATCTGGCGGTCGAAGCGGCCGGGGCGCAGGAGGGCGGGGTCGAGGATGTCGGGCCGGTTGGTGGCGGCGATGAGGATGACGTTGGTTTTGACGTCGAAGCCGTCCATTTCGACGAGCAGCTGGTTGAGGGTTTGTTCGCGTTCGTCGTGGCCGCCGCCCATGCCGGCGCCGCGGTGGCGTCCGACGGCGTCGATTTCGTCGACGAAGATGATGGCGGGGGCGTTCGCTTTGGCTTGTTCGAACAGGTCGCGCACGCGGCTGGCGCCGACGCCGACGAACATTTCGACGAAGTCGGATCCGGAGATGGAGTAGAAGGGTACGCCTGCTTCGCCGGCGACGGCGCGGGCGAGGAGGGTTTTGCCGGTTCCTGGGGGGCCGTACAGGAGTACGCCTTTGGGGATGCGGGCGCCGACGGCCTGGAACTTGGTGGGGTCTTTCAGGAAGTCTTTGATTTCGTGGAGTTCTTCGACGGCTTCGTCGGCTCCGGCGACGTCGTCGAACGTGACCTGGGGGGTTTCTTTGGAGACGAGTTTGGCTTTGGATTTGCCGAACTGCATGATCTTGTTGCCGCCGCCCTGCATCCGGGACAGCAGGAACCAGAAGATGATGCCGATGAAGATGAAGGGGATGAGGAGGCCCAGCATGGAGGTGAGCCAGTTGCCTTTGTCGACCTGGTCGTCGAATTTGGAGAGGCCGGCGTTGGTGACGGCGGCGACCACTTCGCTGCCGCGTGGCTGGGCGTAGTAGAACTGCACCTGTTTGCCTTCGGAGCCGGCTTTCTTGAGGACGAGGTCGACGCGCTGTTCGGTGTCGACGATGGTGGCGGAGTCGACTTTGCCGTTGGAGAGAAGTTCGAGGCCTTGCTGGGTGGTGATGCTGCGGAATCCGGAGCTGGTGAGCAGGCTGAAGCCCACGGAGACGACGATGACCGCGAGCACGATGTAGAGGAACGGGCCGCGGAGGAAGCGCTTGAAGTCCATGAGCGATCCGGGCGTGGAGCCCGGCACCTTTCTCCTGTCAAGGGTACCGGAGCGTTTCTGTATGCCTGTTCCGTGTTTGCTGGAGGCTTAACAGCGTTCCGGCGCTCTGCGGGGCGGGCGGCGGGCGGTGCGGCTTGCGGTGCGGCGGGCCCTCGCGCTACCCGAGAATCAGGTCTTCCGGTGCCGGAAACGCGAGTTCGTAGGCATCCGCCTCGCTTCCCACCGCAGACGCGCTCCCCCACTCGTCGGCGATGACGACGATGCGCGTCGTGTCGACCTCGCTGATTCGCACCGGCCGCTCGCTGCCGTCAGGCAGCCGCAGCCGATGCCGCGCCGCCAGGAACCCGATGCCGCGCTCTTCGAGCACTTCCTCGGCGTTCAGCGAGTCGAGCACCCCCGCGACCACCGGTCGGCCCAGGATGTCGAACGCGCGAAACCCGTCGCCTTCCGGCGCGATCCACCCCACGAGCTCGCGATCGTCCTCGCGCCGGTGCTCGATCCAGTCACGGGGAAGCATCGGTACAGTCTATGGCAGGTCGTTCTGACTCGATTTCGTCGACGGTGCGTGAGCGTCGGGTGCGCTCCGCGACTCGCGCAGCGACCTTCTCCGTCATGACCTTGGCCTGGTCGACGGTGGCGCCGCCGAGGCGTTTTGCGGCATCCACCCCTTCTGCACTGACGGCAAGAACGTTGTCGCGTGCCTCGAGAGCAGCCTCTCGCCAGCGCCGAGCCTCCACCGAGTCACTGTTCAGCTCGACCTCGAGCCGCCGCTGGAATTCCGTCACCGCATCCGCCACAAGGTTCCTCGACTCGACGACCGCTTTCGCCGCAACCGGATGCAGCAGCACTCTCTCATTCGCGTTCGCGGCGGCGGCGTCCAGGCGCGCCACAAGGGACCCCGTACTCTGGGCGATGAGGCCCAGCCGTTTCCTCCTGGCGTCCTTGAGGGCGAGCCGGTGCTTGTCCAGTTCGGCCGGGGAGGCATCCAGAACGCGATCCAGTTCGAGCACAGTGAAAGCATCCTGAAGCTGGACGCAGCGGGCGAGAACCGCGAGCCACTCGATGACTTTCGCTTCGGCCTCCTTCGAGACCTTGGCGCGATCGACGACGTTGGTCTTCTTTTCCAGTTTCTCGGCAAGCGCATCGAGCTGGCGCAGAGCGTAGCCCTGGGTTCGCGCGACGGTCATCGAGGTCGTCTGCACCTTGGACCAGGTGACCTCCGAGACCCTGCCGACCTGGTCGCGGAGGGTGATCGCCTCGTCGAGTGCGAAGCCGACGCCGATCATGTCCGCGAACACGGCATCCTTCTGAGCGCGAAGGATGTCGTCGACCTTCGCGTCGATGATGGCGAGATACTCGGTGATCTCGTCCATCGCCTGCTGCATCGCCATCTGCGCCATGACGCCACCGACCCCGGCAAGAAGGGCGGGGTTCGCGAGCGCTCCGGAAGAGAACTCGACGATGCTCTTGATCTTCCCGTCACTCGCCTGCACGACGGCCCGATTCAGGCCCGAACTCGAGCCCTTCATGAGGCCGAAGGCCTTGATCTTCTCGGCCGATTCCTGGGAGAGCTTCACCCAGCGACCGGAGTTCGCGGCGAGCGTGGATGCGGCACCCGCGGCCTCGGAGCCGGCGCTGAGGAGGGAACTGAGGCGCGACAGATCGAGCGCCTTCGAGGGAAGCTTCGCGGAAGCGAGAAACTTCTCGACTCCAGCCGGGTCGCCGATGACCGCGAGTCCGTCTCCGTCGCTGATCAGCTGAATCTCGCTGCCCACTGTCGACTCCCGTCGTCATGAATCGGCCCTGTGTGACCTGTCGCCATTATGGCGCAGGGTTGTCGGGTACC
>JAHBST010000053.1 GCA_019638975.1 Cryobacterium sp. | reverse complement strand
GGCCTCGTGGCACGCGCGCGCCAACTCGTGCGCGAGCTTGCCCGGATGCACCATCGCGGTGTCGCGCGTCGCCCAGAGGCCCGCAAGATACGTCGGTGAGGCGATCTCGGCCCGCATCCGCGTCTCGTCGAAAAACGTCATGTGCGCGGCGTCTTTGTCTTCTTCGAGCCACTCCACTTGATGCGGTTCGACCGCTACCGCGAGCGCACCGGTACGTTCGAAGTCGCAATCGAGGCCGAGTTCCCACACGGTTTGCTCGATCTCGTCCAGATTCTGCATGCCGAGCCGGTCGAGAAGCTCGAGCTCTTTCGGGAAGCGGCGCGCCCCGTTCGCTTCGCCGTGCGTGAGCGTCGCCTCGCAGAAACCGCCGTTGCGCCCGGATGCCGCCCAGCCGATGTGGTGCGCCTCCAACAGTGCGACGCGCGTCGACGCATCCCGCTGCTTCGCCATGAGCGCGGTCCAGAACCCCGCGAATCCGCCACCCACGACGACGAGGTCGTAATTCTGAACGTCGTTGTAGCGGGGCCAGCGCCGTGCGACCACGTCGTCGAGCCAAAACGGCGACAGCACCGAGTCGGCAAGCGACTCGTCGATGACGTGTTCTTCGGGGACGGATCGCTCGAAGGCGGTGGGTTCCACGAGGGACTTCCTTGTCGATGGGTGCGGCGGATAAGGATGTGTCCGGGCCAGAACCCGAAACAGCGGTGCGGCGACTACTCGTCGAGCGCGAGCTCCTTCGGGAGCTCAAGCTCTTTCGCGCTCAACTCTTCCACATTGACATCCTTGAAGGTGAGCACGCGCACGGACTTCACGAACCGGTCGGAGCGGTAGACATCCCACACCCAGACGTCGCTCATGGTCAGTTCGAAGTAGAAATCGTGTTCGGTCTCCTGCCGCACGAGTTCGACCTCGTTGGCCAGATAGAACCGTCGCTCCGTCTCCACGACGTACCGGAACTGGCCGACGACATCCCGATATTCGCGGAACAGCGCCAGTTCGACCTCGCGGTCGTAGTCTTCGAAATCTTCCTCGTCCATTGCCTGTCAATCCTAGGCCGTCTCGCTGAGCGGTGCAGCGGCCTTCAACCAGCTCACGCGGTGGATGCTCGCCGTGCCCAATCGCTCGATCGCGGCGAAGTGCCCGGCCGAGCCGTATCCCTTGTTGCCGCTCCACTCATATCCCGGCTCGACGGCATCCGCTTGGATCATGAGGTGGTCGCGGTGCACTTTCGCGATGACGGATGCCGCGGCGACGGATGCGCAATCCCGGTCAGCTTTGACCCGTGTTCGCACGCGCGGCGGGTTCGACAGCGCAGGACTCAGCCAATCATGGCGGCCGTCCAGGAGCACGACGCTCTCGAGGATCCCGAGCCCCAGCTCGTGCAGGGTGACCAACGCGCGCTTGGCGGCGAGTCCAAGGCATGCCGTGATTCCGAGCTCGTCGACTTCACGCGCGCTCGCGAGTCCGACGGCCGAATACAACCCCCACGCGGATGCTTGCGGTGCCAGCACGTCGCGCCGCTTCTCGCTCAACATTTTCGAGTCTCGCAAGCCGACCGGCATAGGCCCGACGCCCGCGTCGATCGCGCACACGCCGACAGCGACCGGACCCGCGATGGCGCCGCGACCGACTTCGTCGCATCCGATCACGAATCGAGCGCCGCTCGCGAACAATTCGCTTTCGAATTGCAGGGTCGGATCGGCGACAGCCATCTACTGGCCCTTGTCCTCCACGCCCGCGAAGACGGTCGGATAGTTGTCGAGCCAGGCCCAGTGATCGATCGGCCAGCTGACGAGAAAGGCTCGACCAACCACGTTTTCGATCGGCACGAAACCATTGCCGGGCTTGGTCGTGTTGTAGCGGGAGTCAGCCGAATCGTAGCGATTGTCACCCATCACCCAGAGCGAATCCTTGGGGACGGTCACACTGAAGTCCGTTCCCGACACTTTCGTGACGCCGGACGGCAAGTTGAGGTAGGGCTCGTCGAGAGGCACGCCGTTGACCGACATTTGACCGAATGTGTTGCAGCATTCGACCTTGTCACCGGGAAGTCCGATGACGCGTTTGATCAAGTGATCGTTGCTGTCCGGCGCACTCAGCCCGACGACCGACAACACCCAATCGACACTCGTCGCGAACCAGTTCTCGTCGACCTGCTGGCGGGGAGGGAGCCAGCCGCCTGGATCCCGGAATACGACAACGTCACCATGCTGAATGGGCACCACGTTGGGGACCAGCTCGTTGACAATGATCCGATCATCGATTTGAAGAGTGTTCTCCATCGAACCGGACGGGATATAAAACGACCGGATGAGGAAAGCCTTGATGGCGACCGAAATGATGATCGCGGCGATGAGAATCAACACGATGTCGCGGATGAAGATTTTCACTCCGCGCCCGCGGCGGCGCGGTCGTTTTTCGACAGCCTGTTCTTGCGGTTCCGGCGATAGTGCTGTTGTCATTGAGCCCCTGAGTTCTCCACAAGTCTAGAGTCTGGAAAACCTCGGCCGGCCCAGCGAATCAGTGCGCGTCGCGCTTTTCCTTGATCTTCGCCTTCTTGCCGCGAAGGTCGCGCAAGTAGTACAGCTTGGCGCGGCGAACATCCCCGCGCGTGACGATTTCGATGTGGTCGATCGCCGGGGAGTGCACGGGGAACGTGCGCTCGACTCCGACCTGGAAGCTCACTTTGCGAACGCAAAACGTCTCACGAATGCCTTCGCCGGAGCGGCCGATAACGACGCCCTGGAAGACCTGGATACGCGAGCGCGTACCTTCGACGATGTTGACGTGGACCTTGACGTTGTCGCCGGCGCGGAAGTCCGGGATGTCGTTGCGCAGCGATGCTGCGTCGACCGAGTCGAGGATGTGCATGGTGGTTCGCTCTCTGCAATCGCCACAGGTCGACGGCGTGCTGGTTACTGCATGGAAGGAGAAGTGTGCCGAATGACTGCTGGCCCCCCTGTGGCAGGGCCGTGCGCGGGCACAAACAGCAATTCTGTCACACCGGGAGGCCGGCCGCCAACCTCGAGCCGACTAGCGCGACGTGACGGGAACGGCGCCGTAGCTTGCAAAAGCCAGATTGATGCGCTGGCGGGTCTCCACGACGAGCTGCCACACGACACCCCAGAAGGCGACGAGCGTAAATACGACGACGGCAACGGCGGCAAGCGGACTCGAAAACACGCCCGCGACAACAATGCTCGCGTACCAGACGGTGAGAATCCCGACATCGACCCAGGACAGAACCCGGGAACGGCGCACGGACTTTCTTGCGACGGTCAGCGCCATGACGACGATGAGAGCGAGCGAGAGGGCGGGCGCGGCGAACAGCAGGAAGACGAGCTCCCATCCGGATCCGTCGATCGCGATACCGCGCCCGATGAGCAACCACAATGGGAGCACCGGAATCGCCCAGAACTGCGCGTAGTAGAACCCTCTCCGCAACCACATGGACACCAGAATACGGCCCCTTGGTGAAGAATGGCTGGATGATCGAATTGAGAACGCCCGCCGAATTGGATGCGATGCGGCCGGTCGGCCAGTTTGTTGCGAGCGTTCTCACGGCCCTGGCCGAGAAGGCCGATGTCGGCGTCAATCTGCTCGAGTTGGACGCGTTCGCCCACGCGATGATCCGCGAACGCGGGGCCGAAAGTTGCTACATCGACTACCACCCGTCATTCGGGGCCATGCCCTTCGGCAAAGTGTTGTGCACATCCGTGAATGACGCTGCGCTTCACGGCCTGCCTCACGATTACGCGCTGCAGGACGGCGACCTCGTGAGTCTCGATTTCGCGGTATCCGTCGATGGTTGGGTCGCCGACTCGGCAATCTCGCTCGTGGTGGGGACTCCGCGCCCCGAAGACCTCGCTCTCATCGAGACGACAGAGCGCGCGCTCGCGGCGGGGATCGCGGCGGCGCAAGCGGGCAATCGGATGGGTGACGTGTCGGCGGCGATCGGCGACGTCGCCCATGCCGCGGGTCTTAGCGTCAACACGGACTTCGGTGGGCACGGTGTCGGGCGCACGATGCATGGCGACCCCCACGTTCCCAACGATGGGCGGCCGCGGCGCGGGTATCCGCTGAAACCAGGGCTCGTGTTCGCGATCGAGCCATGGTTCATGCACGGTACCGATCAGATCTTCACCGACCCGGATGGCTGGACGTTGCGCAGCCTTGACGGCTCGCGTTCAGCGCACGTCGAGCACACGATCGCGATCACCAATGACGGGCCTATCGTCCTGACTGCGCGACCCTGACCCTTCGCTTTCATTATTCAGGAGGTGGTGTGACGCGTGAGGTTTCGGTCCGCGCGTGCGGACGGCGGGATCACTTTGGCAACTCCCGTCACAGCAACTCCTGAATTATGAAAGCAAGTCGGGACGGATGCGCCGGGTGCGTTCGAGCTGCTGCTCGCGGCGCCAAGCTGCAATTGCGCCGTGATTGCCATTCGTGAGAACCGGCGGCACTTCGAAACCGCGCCACTCGGCCGGCTTCGTATAGCTCGGGTACTCGAGCAGCCCGTCGCTGTGCGACTCCTCGACAAGACTCTGCGGGTTGCCGACCACACCGGGAATCAAGCGCCCGATCGCCTCGATCATCGCCATCGTCGCCACCTCGCCGCCATTCAGCACATAATCGCCCATGCTCACGAGTCGCACTCTCCCGAGCGTCGCCGCGTAGTCGAACACTCGCTCGTCGATCCCCTCGTAGCGACCGCAGCCGAACACGAGGTGCGGTTCGGATGACAGCTCTCGCGCCGTCGACTGCGTGAAGAGTTCGCCGGCCGGCGACGGAAAAATGATGACGGGCTCGCCATCCGCGACCGAGTCGAGCGCTTCACCCCACGGCTCGGGTTTCATGACCATGCCGGCGCCGCCGCCGTAGGGGGTGTCGTCGACCGTGCGGTGGCGGTCGTGCGTGAAAGAACGCAAATCGTGGATGCCGAGCTCGATGAGCCCGGATTCTCGCGCCTTGCCGAGCAGCGACACGTCCAGCACGGAGAAGAACTCCGGAAAGATCGTGACGATGTCGATGCGCATGAAAGTCAGCTTAGATTGTCGGTTACTTCGTGCTCCCGTTCGAGACGCCCGCGTTGCGGGCTCCTCAGGGAGCGGGGCCAGTCGGCGCCGTTCGGGATGCCCGCATTGCGGGGCGCCTCCGCCGCTAGCTGGAGGCCGGTTCGTCGTCGGGGAGCTCCTCGAACAGTCCGGCGGGCGGGGTGACCGTGATCGTCCCGGCAGCGACGTCGACCGTGGGCACGATCGCCTTGACGAAAGGAACCATGACGTCCCCCGCATCCGTTTCGATATGCAGGAGATCCTGTGCAGGAAGGTGGTCGAGCCGCGCAACCGTGCCGACCTTGCCCCCGTCGCGCACGACGGCGAGGCCGATCAGCTGGTGGTCGTACCAGGCATCCTCCTCGTCGGGCGCCTCGGCCGGATCGTGCTCGATGAGCAGGATTGCTTTGATAAGGGACTCGGCGGCCGTGCGGTCGTTGACGTCCTTGAAGAACGCCACGGGATGCGAGTTGTACCACTTCAACTCGATCAACTCGAGGGACTTGCCGTGCCACGGCGACGACTCCGGCACTTGAAGCGAGAACACGGCGCCCGGAATGAATCGGCGCTCCGGGTCGTCCGTGTACAACTCGATCTTGATCGCTCCCTTGAGGCCGTGCGCCTTGGTGAGTCGACCCACCCGAAGTCGGGTGCTTTCGGATTCTGCCTTGCTAGAAATCGGTGTCCACCACGTCGACCCGCACCTTGCGGCCGTCAGCGAGCGCGGTCACGAGAGTGCGCAAAGCTTTCGCGGTGCGGCCCGAGCGACCAATTACGCGACCCAAATCTTCCGGATTGACGCGCACCTCGAGCACTTCGCCTCGCGGCGAATTCTTGGCAACGACCTCAACCTCGTCCGGATGATCGACGATCCCCTTGACGAGATGTTCCAGCGCGGATGCGAGCACGGTCAGGCCTTGTCGGCGTCGGCAGCGTCAGCGGGCGCGTCGGCAGCGTCTGCGGCAGCGTCTGCGTCGGCGGATGCTTCGGCTGCAGGAGCTTCCTCAGCAGCGGGCGCCTCTTCAGCAGGTGCAGCCTCAGCAGCGGGTTCGTCTGCGGCCGGAACCTCTTCGTCCGAAGCCTCAGCTGCAGGAGCTACTTCAGCAGCGGGCGCCTCTTCGGCCGGTGCAGCCTCGGCAGCGGTTGCGTCGGCGGCAGAAGTCTCCTCGTCCGGGGTGCCGCCATCCGCAGCATCCGCTTTCGCCGGCTTCTCGGCCTTGTCGGCCTTGTCCGCCTTCGCGGGAGCTTCGGTCTTCGGCTTGAGAACAGGCTTCTTCTTTTCGTCGGCCTGGAACTCGGGCTTCGCCTCGGCGGTCTTGACGGTGCTCTTCGCGCCCTTCTCGCCCGTGAAAATCCCCCAGTCGCCCGTGAGCTTCAACAGCGCCGCCACTTGCTCGGTCGGTTGCGCGCCGACGCCGAGCCAGTACTGGGCACGGTCCGACTTGATCTCGATGACCGAAGGCTCTTCGGTCGGGTGGTACTTTCCGATTTCCTCGATCACTCGACCATCGCGCTTGGTGCGCGAGTCGGCGACGACGATGCGGTAAAACGGTGCGCGGATCTTGCCCATGCGCTTCAAACGAATCTTTACAGCCACAATTCTCCGTAGATTTCTTGTATTGGGGTGAACTGCCGACCGTGGGCGTAGGGGCACACGCGGCGAAAGCTCTGCGGGATTCCTCGGCCGCCGATTAGAGGGTCGGGCAGGCCGGGACTCGACTGTCTATTGTGACAGATTTTGGGAGTCGTCGGGAACCACCGCCGTGCCAGCTTCGGATGCGGCGGCCGCGATTGCCGGTCGCGGTGACGAACGCCGCCGCGACAGCGCGACACCGACGAGGCAAATGACGCCGCCCGCGATCGCGAAAAGCGTGGGGACTTCCCCGAAGAAGATGAGTCCGAGCACGATGACGATCGCCGGGACCGCATAGGTCGTGACGCCCAGTTGCCCAGCGGGAAGCTTGGAGAGGGCGTATCCCCAGGTCGTGAACGCGAGAGACGTGGGGATTGCACCGAGGTAAATCACACCGAGAACAGCTCCGAGCGGCGCGGACTGAATCTGGTCAATGAGCCCGCTAGCGAACGGCAAGCAGGCCACGGTACCGACAACGCATCCCATCCACGTGATCTGCGTGGACGGAATCCGGCGCAAGAGATGCTTCTGGCACAGCACGCCAATCGTGTACGTCACGGCGGCTCCGAGCGACCACAGGATGCCCGCGACGTTCCCGAGGCCCGATATCCCGTTGCCGAGACCAATGAGCACGACTCCGCCGAACGCGACACTGGCGCCGATGGCAAGCCACTTCGGCACGCCTTCGCCGAGAAAGATTCCCGCGCCGAGCGCGATGAGAATGGGCCCGATATTGACGATCATCGACGTCGTTCCGGCATCCAGCGTGTGCTCCGCGATATTCAGCGTGACGTTGTACGCGCCGAACCATGCCGCGCCGTAAACCACGATCAGAAGCCATTCGCGAGCGGTTGGTCGGACCCACTTTCTCCCGATGAGCAAGAGAGCGAGAAGCACGGAGCCGACGAGGAGTCTGCCCAGCGCCAATTCCCCGCCACCGAGGTACGGCCCGACTCCGCGAATCACGATGAAGGCGCTCGCCCACGCGAGTACGGTCACGACAATCGCCACGACGACAAGAGGGCTCAGCGCATGAATGGCGCGGTCGCGCGCCGGTGCTTCCGTCACTCCCCCAACACTAGGTCCAACGGGTGACATTGAAACCCCCGCCTGCGCCGACGCCGACACCCGGCTGCAGTCTCGACACCCGGCTGCAGCCTCGACACCGGGTTTCAGTCTCGAATTTCGACTACCGGGTCGAATTGTGTTCGTCACGCCAGGCGAGCCAGTCGCGAACGGGCGCGAGGTCGTAATTCGGACCGCTCACTTGCATCGTGAACAGCGTCGCGCCGAGAGCGACCTGGGCATCCGCATCTCCGTGCGTACGCTGCCGAATCTCCGTCGACACCTCGATCTCGCTCATGTCTCGGCCGACATCCGCGCAATGCGCCTCGAGGATGCCGAGCTTGCGCTCGAGCGTCTCGGCGTCGCTGAAGCTGTGCCAGATGTCGGCGTGTTCGGCGACGATGCGGAGAGTCTTCCTCTCGCCGCCGCCGCCGATCATGATCGGGATGTCGCGCGTCGGCGCGGGGTTCAGCTTCGTCCAGCGATCGCGGATGATCGGCAGATCGTGCGCGAGCGCGTCAAGCCGCGAACCTTTCGTTCCGAAGTCGTATCCGTACTCGTCGAAGTCGCGCTCGAACCATCCCGAGCCTGTGCCGAAAATGAACCGGCCCACTCCCCCGTTCGATCCCGCACTGATGTGATCGATCGTGCGTGCCATATCCGCCTGGAGATTCGGATTGCGGTACGCATTGCAATTGACGAGGCAACCGAGTTCGACACCCGTCGTCTGCTCAGCCATCGCGGCGAGCATCGTCCAGGACTCGAAGTGCAGCCCATCCGCGTCGCCGGAGAGCGGAAAGAAGTGATCCCAATTGAACACGATGTCGACGCCGAGTTCCTCGCACGCCGACACGGTGTCCCTGATTTTTTCATAGCTGGCATGTTGCGGCGCGATCTGCACGCCGAGCCGCAGTGGGAGGGATGGTCGTGAGGTCATCCGCCCAGCTTATGCGGGAACTCCGCCCCGCTTTGCGAGCAGCAAAACCATCGGGCCGAACGTCGCGACAACGGCAACAAGCTGCACGATGCCCGCCGGAACTCCGCCGACGAAGTTCGCCACGACCATGACGACCGCGGCCACGGGAACCCATACGGGAACGATTTTGGCACGGCGAAGACCGATGGACAGCAGGATGGGCCCGAGGGAGAATCCGATGAGGAATCCGTAGAGCAACACCGTGGACAGGATGCTAGCGTCGTCGGCCCGCAGCAATGCCATGCCGCTCTCGGAATCAAGGCTCGCGCCCGCGGCATCCGCGATAACGCCGAAAAACAGCGCGAGATGACCAACACCCGCGATGAGCCCGGCGCCAGTGAGGTAGCCGCCGATGGTTGTGAGGGTCCATCCCTTTGCGCGCACGAGAAGTGTCACTGACACAATTCCGGCGACCCAGGCGAGCGGGCCGAAAACCCCGAGCAGACCGACGGCGAGCCACAACATCGGGCTCGTCCCGGCCACGTCGATGGGCGTTGCCGCCGGGTCACCTGACTGGAGGAACCATTGGATCACGGTTGCCGCGATGAGGCTCGCCATTCCGAGCACCATTCCGCTGATTCCTGCCGTGCGCCAGAAACGTTCTGCCGCGGTCACGCCTGTCGCTCTTTGATCTGTCATTGCTGTCACGGTCTTCAACCTTTCATCGGGGGCATCGTGTGATGCCGCGTCAAGGTTCTCGACATGTCGTAGGCTTGCGCGTCGTCGCAGCGGCCTAATCGGGCAGCCCCTCATGATGAACCGACGTGGGCCGTCGTCGCCAATTTGACCGACCGCGTTCATCCGAATGGGCGACGATGGGCAGGAATTGCCGGAATAGAGTGGGGAAATGTTGGGTTCGGTCGCCCCGTGGCTGCGAAAGAAGTTCTGGGGATTTGCCCGTGGCGATCTCGTGCTCGCCGGACTTGCGTGCGCCGTTGCGATGGCGAGCGTACTGACGGGAAACCCCGACGAGGGGCCTCTTATAGTGACCCTTCCCGTGGCAATTGCCTCGACCCTCGCCCTCGCCTGGCGCACCAGGCTCCCAGTCGTGACCGTCGCGATCATTTTGGTCGCGGAAATCGCCCAACTGCTTCTTGCGCAACCCGCCGGCTCCTTGTGGTCACTCGTCGTTTCGGTGATCGCCATGTACTCCCTTGCTGCCCATTACTCAGAAGGAATGGCCGCGTTGATCGGGGCCCTCATGGTCGGGACGATCCTCGTGGAGGAAAAAGTCACGGAAGGACAGGACTACCTTTTCATCATTCTGTTGTTCGGCGCGGTCTGGTTGCTCGGTCGTGCGAGTCGGCTCTGGCGCGGTCGCGTATCGAAGGCCGAACAACACCAGCAAGATCTGGCGCTCCTTGCGGTATCCGATGAGCGCGTGCGGATCGCCCGTGAACTTCATGACGTTGTCGCACACAGCCTGAGCGTGATCGCCGTACAGGCGGATGCTGCTGGCGCCGCGCTCGAGCGGGATCCCGTCCGAGCTCGGGAACCGCTCAAGGTCATCAATGAGACGGCTCGCGGCTCGCTCAATGAGATCCGCGACATGTTGAACCTGCTTCGGGCCGATGAGGGCGAGCTGGGCCCAGCGCCGGGACTCGGTGCGCTCGACGAGCTTCTCGCCTCGGCGAAAGACTCCGGCTTGACTGTTGAGTCGGAGATTCACCTCAACGGGCGGACCGTGCCGCCCGTCGTGGACCTCGCGGCGTACCGGATTCTGCAGGAGGCCCTCACCAACGTCGCCCGTCATGCAGGGTCGGTTAACGCGAAGGTCACTGTGTTGGCGTCCGCGCAGTCACTCGAACTTTCCGTCGTCAATGACGCGGGACCTCGGCCAAGGAAAGTCGCGGGAGCAGGCGTCGGGCTTCTCGGCATCCGCGAGCGGGTCACACTCCTCGGGGGCACGCTCGAAACGGGCGAAACCGAGCGCGGCGGGTTTCGGCTCTTCGCGCGCCTGCCGCTCGACGGGCGCACATCATGACTTCGGTGTTGCTCGTCGACGACCAGGAACTTGTGCGAACCGGGTTCCGGCTCATCCTCGACCTCGAACCCGGCATCGATGTCGTCGGTGAGGCCGCCAACGGTGCCGAGGGAGTCCGACTCGCGGCCGAACTTCATCCGGACGTCATCCTCATGGACGTTCGGATGCCCGTACTCGACGGCATCCGGGCCACGGAGCGAATTGTGGCGGGCGGATCGGCCTCGCGCGTTCTCATCCTCACCACGTTCGACCTGGACGAGTTCGTGTACGACGCACTGCGGGTCGGAGCGAGCGGATTCCTGCTCAAGGATGCACCCCGCGAGCAACTCGTCGCCGCGGTGCACGTGGTCGATGGTGGCGAATCTCTCCTGGCGCCACCCATCACTCGACGGCTCATCGAACGCTTCATCGCGCAACCCGCGCCGGGCAAGCTTCCGGATGCCGTCACTTCCCTTAGCGAGCGCGAACGCGACGTTCTCGGGCTTCTCGCTCGCGGCTCATCCAACGCGGAAATTGCGCGCGAGCTGTTTGTGAGCGATGCAACTGTGAAGACGCATGTGGCGAGACTTCTTGCAAAACTCGGGGTTCGTGACCGTATGCAGGCTGTCATTCTCGCTTACGAGTCCGGGTTCATCAGACCCGGCGAGAAAGCGAGTACTAGCGACCGAGAAACTTGCTGAGCGCGGCGAGTTCCTCTTCGCTCGGAGCGGCCTTCCCGTCGGAACCGGTCGTGTTGTGCGCACCGGCGCCGGCACCGAACCCGAAGCCGGCTCCTGCCGAGGCCGAGGACTTCGGTGCGGACGCGAGCGCTGCTTCCTCGGCCGCTCGCTTGGCGGGGTTGCCCGAGCGGGAGCCCTTCTTCTTCTGCTGCTTCTTCTTGCCGCCGCCCGCGTATCCGGCACCCGGGATCGGGCCCATCCCCGGCACTTGCGGCACTCCGCCTTTCGCGACCGTCTTCATCATCTTCGCGGCCTGCTCGAAACGGTTCACGAGCGCATTCACTTCGGTCACGGTCATCCCCGAGCCTTTAGCGATGCGCAAACGGCGCGACCCGTTGAGCAGTTTCGGCTGACGTCTCTCCGTCGGCGTCATCGAATAGATGATCGCTTCCGTGCGCGTGATCTCGCGCTCGTCGAAGTTGTCGAGCTGCTGGCGCATGCCCTTCGCGCCCGGCAGCATCCCGAGCATGCCCTTGATCGAGCCCATGTTCTTGAGCTGCTGCATTTGGGCGAGGAAGTCCTCGAGCGTGAAAGTGTCGGTCGCGAATTTCTCCGCGACCTTCATGGCCTCTTCTTCGTCGAAAGACTTCTGGGCCTGTTCGATGAGCGTGAGGATGTCGCCGAGGTCGAGGATGCGGCTCGCCATCCGGTCCGGATAGAACGGCTCGAAATCGCCGAGACGTTCGCCCGTGCTCGCGAACATGATCGGCCGCCCCGTCACGGAGGCGACGGAAAGTGCTGCTCCGCCGCGCGCGTCGCCGTCGAGCTTGGTCAATACGACGCCCGTGAAGTCGACGCCGTCCTGGAAGGCTTTCGCCGTGGCGACGGCATCCTGACCGATCATCGCGTCGATGACGAAGAGCACCTCATCCGGGTCGACGGCTTTCCGGATGTCCGCAGCTTGCTTCATGAGTTCGGCATCCACGCCGAGGCGTCCGGCCGTGTCCACGATGACGGTGTCGAATTGGCGGCGCTGCGCCTCCTTCAACCCGTCCTTCGCGACCTTGACCGGATTGCCGACACCGTTGCCGGGCTCCGGCGCCCACACGGGCACGCCGGCCTGCTCGCCCACGACTTGCAATTGAGTGACGGCGTTCGGGCGCTGGAGGTCGGCCGCGATGAGCAGCGGCGTGTGGCCCTCGCTCACGAGCCACTTCGCGAGCTTGCCGGCGAGAGTCGTCTTGCCGGCACCCTGAAGACCCGCGAGCATGATGACCGTTGGCGGATTCTTCGCGAACTCGAGGCGGCGTTGCTGACCGCCGAGAATCGTCACAAGTTCGTCGTTGACGATTTGCACCACTTGCTGTGCCGGGTTGAGCGCCTTGTTGACTTCGTCGCCGAGCGCGCGCTCGCGCACCCGACCGGTGAAGTCCTTCACAACCTCGAGGGCGACATCCGCGTCGAGCAGCGCGCGGCGGATCTCGCGGACCGTGCCATCGACATCCGCGGGGGTCAGCTTGCCCTTGCCCCGCAGTTTCTTGAACGCGTCGGTCAGGCGGTCGGTCAGGTTTCCAAAGGTGGCCATGGTGTTCCCAGCTTAATTGAGACAGCCGGTGTGGCCGAATCACTTGAGAGCGGCGAATGAGTCGAGTCAGTGGGAGGGAGGTTCGATCGCGCCGAGCTGTGCGGCGTAAAACTGGACGAACCGCCGAAACTCGCTCTCCAGGATTGTCCCATCGGTCAGCAACCGGATCCTGACCACCATGTTTCCGCGTTGAAGATCGAAATTGTAGGCACGCCATCGTTGACCCGGGACACCCGTTCGGATCCATCCGGCACTCGCGACCGAGGCCGGAGTGCCAATCGCGGATGCGGCATTCACCGTGGCCGTATATCGATCGTTTGCGGGCCCGAACTGCACGTTTGTGCATTCGTTGATGTTGTCGGCCAAATCCGCAAGGTATGCCTCGGCAGACTCGGAGTCAGGAAAAAGGCGCACCGCTTGATCGATGCCGTCCACGCGCGCCGCATCGAGATGAGTGCCGGTGAAGTAAATCGGGTCCGGGCTACGCGAATCCGCCGACAGGATCGATGACGCATAAGGCGCACTTGATGGGACGAAGAAACAGGCATCCGGTTGCGCGTTGTTATCGGCCCAGGAGGAGGCGTCGCGTCGGAACAGTTCTCCGGTCGTGGTCGGTTCATATGTGCCGTAGGGGTAAGCGTCGTCGGGCAACCCCAACTCGACGAATGCGCCCTCATACGCCACGGTCTGCGGGATGGATTCCTCGGTGAAGCACGCGGGCGGGCACTGGAGTGGCTCCTCGGCAATCGGACTGGCTGGCGCGCCGATCTGGAGCGGCTGGTCGGGCTCGTCAATCGATCCGAGCTGCGAGACCGCAAGGACTACGACCACCACGAGCCCGATGACGCCGGCGAGCACAACCCCTGCCGCCGCGATGACGACGGGGACGAGCCACCACCGACGGCGAGGAGCAGGCGGTACCGGGTTCGACGTAAATCCTGCGGGGAGCGTCGGCGCCCAGGGCGTTGGCGGAGGAAGCGAAGGCGCAGGGAGAGGATGCTCGTCCTGGCCTTCGCGCCGGGTCGTCGCAGA
>JAHBST010000052.1 GCA_019638975.1 Cryobacterium sp. | reverse complement strand
AGGTCAGCGCGAGTGCTCCGAACACGCCGACCACGATCGTGACGAGTGCGATGAGCGCGCGGTTGCGCAGGCTGAAACCGGAAAGCAGATGCACGGGATATCTCCTGAATCGGGCACCACCCTCAGTGGCGCACGGAAAACGGCGCACGACCTCGTGCCGGACACCAGTATTCCACCGACTGCAATCGGAGCCGTACTCCCGCCGGAGTAAGTCGCCGCGACCGTATGCTCTCGGCGTGCAATGAGGTGGCGCCGGGAACTGATTGGATACTCCTATGTCTCCGACGTTCGTGATGACCAGGCGCTGGGCGCAATTGCTTCTCGGCCTCTTTCTGTACGGCATTGCGATCTCGATGATGCTGCGCGCCGCGATCGGCATTTCGCCGTGGGATGTCCTGGCTCAGGGCATTTCGCTGCGCACCGGAATCCCGTTCGGTTTCGTCACCAACATCGTCGGCGGCGTCGTGCTGTTGTTCTGGATTCCGATCCGGCAGCGGCTGGGAATCGGCACCGTCCTGAATGCGGTCCTCGT
Source organism: Cryobacterium sp. (assembly GCA_019638975.1). Classification (GTDB taxonomy): domain Bacteria; phylum Actinomycetota; class Actinomycetes; order Actinomycetales; family Microbacteriaceae; genus Terrimesophilobacter. Next base: position 13,645 of record JAHBST010000052.1, on the reverse strand, counting down.
CGGCCCGAGCGCGGAAGTCGGCCTCTGGTTGATTCCCGTCCAAACCGAGTTGTGGGTGCGCATCCTTCTCTTCGTCGGCGGGCTGCTGCTTCTCGCGGTCGCGACCGGCCTCTACATCGGCGCGCGGTTCGGGCCGGGCCCGCGCGACGGGCTCATGACGGGAATTCACCACAAGTTCGGCATCCGGATCTGGATTGTGCGAACGACACTCGAAGTCGTCGTGCTCGTCATCGGATGGATTCTCGGCGGGGACGTCGGAATCGGCACTCTCGTTTTCGCGCTGGCCGTGGGGCCGCTCGTGCACGTGACCATGCCGATCCTGCTCGTTCCGGCCGCGCGTCCTAACCCGGAGCCGAACGCCGAGCCCGCAGGGAGCCAATAAGGACGAGCCCGAAGATCACGAGGACAAGACCCGCGATCGCCGTCCCACTCAAGGTTTCGTGCAGCACGAACACGCCGAGCAACGTCGCGGTGAGCGGTTCTCCGAGGCCGAGCGTGGCGACCGTGGACGCGCTGAGGGCTTTGAGTCCGTTGGCCAGAAACAGGCACGCGACGGTGATCGTGCCGATGCCGAGCCAGAGAGCCATGACCGCTCCGTCGACGGATGCCAGCCATCCTGGGCCCGACAGCAGCAGGATCGGGAGCGCGCCGAGCGCGGACCAGCCGAAAATGACCGCGACGGAACCGGTTGGGGTCCAGCCGTCGATGAGAAGCTGTTTGGCCGAGAGCGCGTAGAGCGCGTAACACGCTCCCGCCGCGAGCGAGAGCAGCAGTCCGGTCGGATTCGCAATACCCGCTTCGCCGACGCCCGCGAGCAAAGCGATGCCGGCGACCGCGATGACCGTCGCGACGAGCCATGCGTAACCGGGAAAGCGCCGCGACATCAACCATTCGAGCATTCCCGTGAAGATCGGCCCCGAACCGATCGCGACGACCGCGCCCACCGCGACGCCATTGAGGCTCATGCCGAGAAAGAAGGCAGGCTGATAGGCGATGATCGCCGCCGCGCCGATCGCGACGACGAGCCACGTCCGGCCGCGACCGGGAGCCGTCGCCTTCGTCTGCACATCCGGTCCGGGCAGGTTCGGGATGTGCAAAGTCAGCATGTCGTTCGTCAGGCGGCCGGGCTTCGGGTCGCGCAGCATCCGCCTCGCCCGTCGCGACAGCACCCACGCCACGAGAGCGAGGGAGGCGCCGCCGATGACGATGCGAGCCGAACCCACGGAAAGCGACGAGGCGCCATCCGGTCCGAGCGCTTGAGCTGTTCCCGTCGTGCCGAACAGGATCGCCGCGATGAGGGCGAAGACGACGTGGCGCACTCGGCAATCGTTTCACAACCGGGTGCGCCACATCGACACGACTAGAGGTGTCTTTTCGCGTATTCGGACATCGCGTCGCGCACGAACTCGGCGCCGTGCCGGCCTCCGTAGTTCGCGCCGAAACGCGCGTCGGCGACATACATCTCGCCAAGGCCCGTGAAGTATTCCTTTGTCGGGCCGGTCGTGCCGCCGCCGGGAGTGCCGGGGATGCCGCGCAGCCACTCGAAGTGGCGCTGGGCGAGCGCTTGAGCCTCGTCGCTCGCGGGGTCGATGCCGGATTCCGCGGCACTTGTCCAGTCCGCGGCGAGCGCCCGTTGCGCCGCTTGCCATTCCGCTTTGTCTTTCGCGGTCAGCGAGCGCCACCATGAGTCGCTGCGTGCATAGGCATCCTTGCCCCAGCGTTCTTCGACTTCCTCCTTGTACTGGGTGTGGTCGAAGCCGTCGAGCATGTCTTCTGCCATGAGTTGTTCACCTCCTTCCATTCCTGTGATGGTCTTTTCGACGGCGCCGATCTGGCGATCGAGCCGTTCCTTCTCGTTGCGCAGCCAGTCCAGGTGGCTGCGCAACGCATCCGCATGCCGTGTCGGTACCGCGAGCACGTCCGCGATGGCCGGGAGGCCGAGCCCGAGTTCGCGCAGCAAAAGGATGCGCTGGAGCGTCGCGAGCGCGTCCTCGTCGTAGTAGCGGTAGCCGTTCGTGCCGACCCTGCTGGGTTTCAGCAGTCCGATGTCGTCATAGTGACGCAGCGTGCGGCTCGTCGTGCCTGACAATCGTGCGATGTCCTGAATCGACCAGTCCACTCCCGCCTCCTTTCGCGCTCACCGACCACGCTAGAGGTTGACGCAGCGTCAATGTCAAGCACTTTCATCATTCAGGAGTGTGTGTGGCGGGTGTGGCGCGTGTGGCTGGAAGGCGCGGTTCGCGGATGCGGTTCGCGGATGCGCCGAGCCGGCGAATGGGCGGGCCGACCGGTTGCATGCCGCACACCTCACCCGCAGAAGGTGCGAATGGCGCCCTCGAGAATGTCGGCGAGCTCGTGTACCGACCGGACTGTCGCCCACTCCGTGTCGGCGTGCGCGCCGCCGCCGTCCACTCCGATCAGCAGGCAGGGGATGCCGGCATCGAGGATGAGCCCGGCGTCGGTCCAAAACGGTTCACCGCGCGTCGGGAGGGGTGAACCCGTGACGAGTGCGCCGCTTTCGGCGACCGCGCGCACGATCGGCCATTCCGGATCCGCCTCGAACGCGCCGCGAGCGACGAGTCGCCGCAACCGGAAACTGAAGGCCGGAGTGGCCGCCGCGATCGCGTCCAGAATGGTGTGCAATTCGGCCTCGACGGCATCCGGAGTTTCGCCCGGCAATGTTCGCCGCTCGATCGTGAGAAGACACGACGCGGGAACGGTCGCGGCATCCGTGCCGCCGGAAATCATCGAGACGCGCACCGCCCCGTGGGCGAGCAGCGGATGCCGTGGGCGCGAATCCAGCTCAGCCTGCAATTCGTCGATCGCGCGCAGGACGAGTCCGGCGTGCGCGATCGCATCGACCCCCTGATGCGGCATGGAACCGTGGGCCGCGAGCCCCGTGAGCTCGATCTCGAACCAGGCAAATCCACGATGAGCGAGCACGAGGTGAAGCTCGCTCGGCTCGGTGACGATTGCCGCGTCTGCGGTGAATTCGGCGAGAGCATCCTCCGTCCCGCGGCTACCGAACTCCTCGTCGGCAACGAGAGTGACGATTACGTCGCCGGCGAGCCCGGATGCGCGCGCTCGGGCTGCGGCCGACATGATGGCCGCGACGCCAGCCTTCATGTCGAAGGCGCCGCGGCCGAACACCTTTCCGTCGCGAAGCTCCGCCGCGAAAGGGTCGCCGTCGTAGCTCGAAACCCCGACCGTGTCGAGGTGGCCGTTGAGCATGAGTGAACGCCCGCCGCCGCTGCCTCGCGCGATGCCGACGACGGTCGGCCGATCCGAAGGCCCCAGCCGTTGCACGTCGAATCCGTTCGCCGTGAACCACTCCGCGCACCATGCCGCGATCGCCGCCTCGCCGGCGCCGCCGGGAACGAGATCCGGATTCACCGAGTCGATGCGGATGAGTGCCTGGGCGAGTTCGACGGGGTCGATCGGGAAGGTCGCTTTCTCGGTCATGCTCTCGAATCTACCTGTCACTCCTGTCACACACCCTCCTGAATGATGAAAGCACTTGCGCTTGGGACAAACGCGATATATCTTGATATGTGAGCAACGCGATATAACGCGAGTGCGCATCATCACGCACCACACGAACACCGAACAGCAACACGAAAGATTAAGGAGAAATCGATGGCAACCGAACAATGGCTCATCGACGGCGAGAAGATCATCGACATCGATATGGTGCGCAATCTCAAAGTCGGTCTCATCGGCGGGAAAGTCGACATCGTCGGACACGACGAACCGGGCGCTCGCATTGAAGTGCATTCGGTCAGCAGGAAGCCGCTCAAAGTCTCCATCAACGGAGACACGCTCGAGGTCGATCACCCGCAACTCGCGTGGGACAACTTCATCGAAATGTTCAAGACCTTCAACATCAATGCGCAAGCGGATGTCAGCATCATGGTGCCGAGGGATGTCGCGTTGAAGTTCGGCGTCGTCTCGGCCACCGCGCTCATCAGCGGCCTCACGGAAGACGCGAAGATCAGCACAGTGAGCGGAGACGTCGTCGTGGACAACGTCTACGGCGACCTCGAACTCGGCTCGGTGAGCGGCGAGATCAATGTGCGCAACCACTACGGCAACATCACCGCGAAGACCGTGAGCGGCGACATCACCGCGAGCGGTGAGATCATGAAATTCACCTCGGGCGGCGTCTCCGGCGACGTATTCCTCGACCTCACCGGCATCCCCGACGCCGCCACCGTCAAAACCGTGTCCGGCGACATCACGCTTCGGCTTGAGGCCGGCGTTCCCGCCCAATACAAAGTGACGACCGTTTCCGGAAAGCTTCAGCTCGACGATTCAGAGATCACGGGCGTGCGGGGGCAATACACGGGAAAGCACGGCGACCTCCACGGGCAGTGGCTCGAATTCAGCGCGTCCACGGTCTCGGGCGACGTCGCGGTGCTTCACTCGCAAGAACAAGGGGGGGCGGGGCGATGACTCCGCCGGTTTTTGCGCACGGCCACCTTCGCTTGTATTTGCTGAGCCTCCTCGCGGAGGGTCCGATGCACGGGTACGAGATCATTCAGGCTCTCGAGGAGCGATTCGGCGGCACCTACACTCCGAGCGCCGGAACAATCTACCCGCGATTGGCGAAGCTCGAAGAGGAAGGCCTCGTCTCGAAATCGGTCGACGGGCGCAAGACGGTCTACGAAATCACGGATGCCGGCCGCGCAGAGCTCGCCGCGCGCGAACACGAACTCAACGACATCGAGAATGACGTCACCGATTCGGTTCGCCGACTCGCCGACGAGGTCCGCAATAGCGTCGACCAGGCGATGAGGAGTTTGCGCGCCGACCTCGCATCCGCCGCTCGTGAAGCGCGAAACGAGGCTCGGCACGCCGGGAGGACTGTCCGGACCGACATCCGGGAATCCGCGACGGGGCGACTTCGCGATGCCGAGATCGTTCTCAACGACTTTCGGCACCAATTGCGGTCGGACCTACGGAGCATGGCCGCGCGAGATGAGCTGTCGAAGGAGAACGTCGATGAGCTCCGCGAGAAGCTCAACGAGGTGCGGACGGGCCTGTTCCGGATGGACTGAGCCGTGACCCCCCGACACGGACTTGCACGAGGAGCGGATAGGAGTATTGTCGCTCCTCGTGACTAACGAAGTCCGATCGCCAAAACGGTGGTTGATCGGCGACCCACTACCCTCCGAGAAACTCGACGGACAGCTTCTTCCGAAGCACCTCGCGCTACCCATTTTCGCGAGCGACGCCCTCTCGTCAGTCGCATACGGGCCGCAGGAACTCCTCATGATCCTGACTCTCGGTGGCTTGAGTTTTCTGTCCTTCGCGCCGTGGGTGGCGGCTATCGTCATCGTCGTCCTGCTCACTGTCGTCGCGTCGTATCGTCAGCTCATCAAGGCGTATCCTTCCGGCGGCGGCGACTTCGAGGTTGCGCACAAGAACCTCGGAGAGAAAGCCGGCCTCATCGTCGCGAGCGCCCTCCTCATCGACTACATCCTGACCGTCGCGGTCTCGGTGGCGAGCGGCGTCGACAACATCATCTCCGCGTTCCCCGTGCTGAATCCGTGGCGAGTCGAGATGGCGGTCGGCTTTGTCATCCTTCTCGCGGCGATCAACCTTCGCGGAGTTCGCGAATCCAGCAAGGCATTCGCTTTGCCCACGTATCTCTTCATCGGGAGCGTGCTCCTGATGATCATCGTCGGGGTCGTGAGGATCATTCTCGGCGACACTCCCGTCGCCGAATCCGCCCAGTACGCGGTGAAGGCCGAAGATTTCACTCAAGTGGGAATCGTGCTTCTGCTCTTGCGCGCCTTCGCGAGCGGATGCAGCGCGCTCACCGGCGTCGAAGCGGTCGCGAACGGCGTACCCGCGTTTCGCACCCCGAAAATCCAGAACGCCAAACGCACGCTCACCATCATGGGCGGGATCGCGATCACGCTGTTCGCCGGCGTGACCGCCCTCGCTCTCGCCTCGCGGGTTCACTACGCGGAAACGCCGTGCAACCTCATCGGCTGGACCGATTGCGCCACCCAGCCCCAGCGCAGCATCATCGCGCAATTGGCCGCCGCGGTGTTCGGCGGCGATACGCAAATCCTGTTCTACGTATTGCAGGGCGCGACGGCCGCCGTGCTGCTCCTCGCGGCGAACACCGCATTCAACGGATTCCCCCTCCTGGGTTCGGTACTCGCTCGCGACGGATACGCGCCCAAGTCGCTCTCCACTCGCGGCGACCGCCTCGTCTATTCGAACGGCGTGCTCGTGCTCGGCTTGAGCGCCATCCTCCTGCTCGTCGTGTTCCAGGCGAACCTCACCGCGCTCATCCAGCTCTACATCATCGGCGTCTTCGTCTCGTTCACGCTCGGGCAGTCGGGGATGGTGCGGCACTGGCTCCGAACACTTCGCGAGGGGGCGACGAATCGCCGCCAGATCATCCGAAGCCTGTCCATCAACTCTTTCGGCGCCATCCTCACTGGCACTGTGCTCATTGTCGTGACCGTGACGAAGTTCACGCACGGCGCGTATCTCGTGTTCGTGCTCGGCCCCATCCTGTACGTGCTCATGCTCGGCATCAACCGCTATTACCGGAATGTCGAACGCGACCTCACCGTCGATGACACGACCGTGTTCGGTTCGGTCGGGGATCACGCGATCGTGCTCGTGGGTCGCCTTCAGAAGCCGACGCTCAAAGCGCTCGACTACGCGATCGCGGCTCGCCACGACAGCATCGAGGCGGTGCACTGCTCGATTGACGACGAACAGACGGCGCTGCTCAGGAAGCAGTGGAAGAGCATGAAAATCCAGGTTCCCTTGAAGGTCATCCAGTCGCCGTATCGGGACATCAGCTTTCCGCTCATCAAATACATCAAGAAGCGGCGCGCGACTCACGGTTCCGAGGTCGTGACGGTGTACATGCCGCAATTCATCGTCGGCCACTGGTGGGAAAACCTGCTCCACAATCACAAGGCCCGCCGCATCCGACACAAACTCATGCTCTGCCACGGGGTTACCATTGCGCTCGTGCCGTGGTTGCTGGATTCCTCCAAAGTGCTCTATGCGCGGCCGGGGAGACCGCTTCCGGGCCAGGAACGCCGAGGCGAGCCCGTGCGTCGAGCAGCGGTGCGCAAACCGTTGCCCCCGGCGAAGATGAGCGCGAAAAAGCAATTCTGACGTGAGGGAGATCGCGGCTGTGCTCGTCGGCGGGATCGTCGGCTCCGCGCTCCGACTGCTCGCCGACACGCTCATTCCCCACGAGAGCACGGGGTTCCCGTACAGCACGCTTCTCGTGAACGTCGTCGGCTCCTTCATGCTCGGGCTTATCGTGGCCCGGTTCTGGTCGGGAATCTCCCCGTGGCTCAAAGCCGGCCTCGGCACCGGGATGATCGGATCCTTCACGACGTTCTCCGCCGTCATGGTGTCGCTTGTCGAACAGGCAACGAAGGGACTGTGGCTCCTCGCGATCGTGTACGTTCTTCTCACTCTCGTGCTCGGATTCGCGGCCGCAGCGATCGGCTTGCGGGTCGGGCGCGTCGCCACGCCGATCGACTGGGTCGACGAGTGAGCGCGCTCGCGGTCGTCGCCGCTCTCGTCGCGGGCGGCCTCGCCGCCGTCGTCAGGTTCGGCCTGTCGACCCTGCTCGCTCGCGTCTCCCGAAAGGAGTCCTTCCCCTGGGCGGTGCTCATCGTGAACGCCGTGGGGTCCGGTCTCGGCGGCGCTCTGCTCGGCATCGCTCAAAGCTCCGGCGCATCCGCTGACCTCCAGCTCATCATTTTCACGGGTGTTTGCGGGGGCCTCACGACGTTCAGTACCTTCAGCGTCGAGACGATCCAGCTCATCACCCACGGTCGATGGCGGTCAGCGGTTCTGAGCACGGCGCTGAACCTCGTCGCCGGAGTCGGCGCGTGCGCGTTCGGATACCTGCTCGGCGTGGCGAGCGCGGTCTAGCCCTTCTCCGCGCCCTCCGTCGTGCTCATGATCTTCCTTTGGAAGATGAAGAAGAGCACCGCTACGGGCACGGTCATGAGCACGGCCGCGGCGAGCTTGAGCGGGAATTGATTCCCGCTGCCCAATTGGCCCGAGAACAGCGATGCGACACCAGTCGTCAGTGTGTTCAGGTCTGTGCTCTGGCGCGAAATGATGAAGTGCGCGAACTCATTCCACGAGCCCTGGAAGCTCAGAATGAAAAGGGTCACGAGAGCCGGACGCGCCATCGGCAGCACGATGCGCCAGAATGTCCGGAAGATTCCCGCACCGTCGATCCGAGCCGCCTCCTCGATGCTCACGGGGATCGACTCGAAGAACTGTTTCATGATGAAGATGCCCGCTGCGTCGACGAGCAACGGGATGATCATGCCCGCATAGGTGTTGTAGATGCCGAGCTCCTTGATCATGAGGAACCTCGGAATGAGCAAGACGACGTTCGGTACCGCCATCACCGCGATGAGTCCCGCGAATACGACGTTTCGCCCGCGGAATTGCAGCCGCGAGAGCGCATATCCGGCGAGCGAATCCAGAAAAACGCGGCCGAGCGTCACGCTGACCGCGACGATCATGGAGTTCATCGCCCACAACGGCAGCGGCACTTGAGTGAACAAGCGCTCGTACGCCGCGAACGACCAGGTCTGGGGCAACAGGGACAGCGGATTGTTGGTCGCGTCGGCATCCGTCTTGAAGCTGCCGGCAAGAGAAATCAGGAACGGGTAGATGTAGATGAGCGCAAGGATGACGAGCATGAGATAGCTCGCGATGGCGCTCGCGCGGACTTTCGTCATGTCGTCTTCCCCTTCGCAATCTCCGCCTGACGGGCGAGCTCGCGCCGCATCGTTTTGTCGACTTTGTCGCCCTTGTGGCGGTCGCGGAGGATGTAGCGCTGCAAGAGAGTGAGCGCGACGATCAGCACGAACAGCAGGAACGCCATTGCGGCGCCCTGGCCCCAATTGAGGCCTTTGAATGACGTCTGGTAGGAGAGGTAGGCGGGAGTGAGGAGGGTCTTGCCCGGTGCGCCGCCGCCCGTCAGGTAGATCTGATCGAACAACTGCCACGTGCCGATCAACCCGAGCGTGATGACCGTGAAGAGCGTCGGTTTGAGCATCGGAAGAGTGATGGAGAAGAACTTGCGGAACGGGCCCGTGCCATCCATGAGCGCCGCTTCGTCGATCTCGGCGCCGATGTTCTGAAGGCCGGCGAGGAAGATGAGCATGAACGTGCCCGATGTCGTGAAGATCGCCAGAACGATGAGCATGCACATGGCGACCGACGGGCCGGCGAGCCACTCCCACCAACTGATGCCGAGTGGCCCATCGGCCGCGAGCGCGGCGGGAGGCGAGTTCACGCCGAAGAGCGCGAGAAAGTTGTGAATGACCCCGCTCGGGTCGGCGAGCCAGTTCGGGCCGTTGATTCCCAGCCAGCCGAGCAGAGCGTTGATGGCTCCCGACGCCGAGAACAGGAAGATGAAGATTCCCGTGATGGCGATCGAGCTTGTCACCGACGGAAAGTAGAACGCGGTGCGGAAGAATCCGCGCGCCTTCAGGATGCGCCGATTCACCTGGACTGCGAGGAACAGAGCGAGCGCGGTCTGCAGCGGGACAACGAGAATCACGTAGTAGAAATTGTTGCGGATCGACGTGCCGAAATCACGCTGGGACAAGCCAGGGTCGATCAGCAGCTTTTCGTAGTTCTTCGTGCCCACGAAACTCGTCGTTCCGCTGAGGGGCGATCCGAGACCATTCCAATCGCTGAAGCTGACCCACAGTGCCAGCAGGATCGGCAGGACGAGAAACAGCCCGATGATGATGAGCGCGGGCGAGATGAACAGCCAGCCGCGACTGGCTTCCCCACCGCGGATACCTTTCGCCATTTCCTGCTCCCTGGATCGTGCGGTCCGGATGCCGCTGAATCAACGACATCCGGACCCGAGTGCTCGATGTTCTACTTCGAGTTGGCCTCATCCAGTGCGGACTGCAAAGTCGTCTGCAGCGACGCGAGGATGGACTTCGCGTCACCGCCGATGAGCTTCGCGAGTTGCGCATTGAAGTCGGAAATGACCGTTGCCGATCCGGCGAAGTTCACCGGGCTCACGGCGTAGTCGTTGCTCGCGACGAACGAGGCGTTCTCCGGGAACTTCGTCGCGTACTGCTTCGCAGCGGACTCCGTCGACGGGATCACACCGAACGCGTCGGCGAACTTCAACTGTTGGTCATCGCTCGTCAGGAACTTCACCAGATCGACAGCCGCAGCCGACGTTTTCGATCCCGCGGGAATTCCCCAGCAGTTCGTGAACGTGAACGTCGACTTTCCGCCGGGGCCGGCAGGCAGTTCGTACGCCTGGTAGTGCGTGTCGGGGAAGTCGCCCTTGATGCCCTTGATCCAGGGTCCTTCGATGACCATCGCCGCTGCGCCCTTGCCGAGAGCCTCGCCGGACCAGCCGGAGTCGATCTCCGACGGGAACTTGAGCACGCCATCGTCGTGGAGCTTTTGGATCTCCTCGAGCCCGGCGAGGTTCTCCGGGCTGTCGGCCGTGACTGTCTTGCCATCAGCGCTCACGAGCGAACCGCCCGCCTGGTTCATGAAAACGCCGACCCGAGCGTACTCGAGACCGAAGGACAGCCCTGCGACCTTGTTCGTCGTGAGTTTCTTCGCGGCGGACTCCAGACTCGCCCAGTCCGTCGGGATGTCTGCGTCGGTCAGGCCCGCAGCCTTCCACATATCGGTGTTGATGATGAGGCCGAGCGTAGAGAAGTCCTTCGGCGCGCACGTGAACGTGCCCTTGTAGGTGAAGGTGTCCTTGAGCGACTTGTAGAAGTCGCCCGCGTTCGGCAGATCCTTCGCGTACGCGTCAAGGTACTTGTTCTGCGCGTAGGTTCCGAATTGGTCCCAGCCCATATAGAAGATGTCGGGAGGCGTGCCGCCCGCGAATCCCTGACTGAGCTGTTGCGTGAGGTCGCTCGCTGCGACCACCTCGACGGTGTTGCCGCTCGACTTCGCCCAGGCATCCGCCGCGGCCTGCACGGCATTCGTCTCGGCGTCTCCGCTCGAACCGATGAGCATCGTGAGCTTTTGACCAGTGATATCGCCGGGGGTTGTCGTCCCACCGGAGGAGCAGGCAGCAAGACCCGCCACGAGGGCGACCGCCGCGATGCCGGCGCCCAGTTTCTTCGTGTTCATAGTTGTCCTACCTTTCATTGTGATTGCCGGCCACAGGGGACCCGGAAGTCTCGACGCGCGCCAATTGTGTTGGCTTGCGCGCGACGAGAGTTGGAGTGAGCAACCGATACAGGGGGTCGGTTGCCGAGTGGATGCGAGAGACGATGGTGCTTCCGGATACTCCGAACAGCAATTCGAGGGCGCTTTCGGCGACCAGGTCGAGGGGCTGGTCAACGCTCGACAAGCCCACCGCGGCGGCGACGGGAGTGTTGTCGTATCCGATGACGGGAAGTTCGGATCGGCCGACGCTCGCTGCCGCCATCATCGCGCCGAGAGCGAGGGAGTCGCTCGCGCAGACGAGGGCATCCGGCGGAGTGGGCAGGCCGAGGAGGTGCAGTGCAGCGGCGTTTCCCTGAGGCACGCCGTCGACGACCGCGAGCGAGAGCCTGTCGAGTTCTGCGGCGTCGAGCCCCAGTCGCTCTGCGGACTCGGCGGCCCATCCTGCTCTGCGCTCGAGCGCCGTCGTGGATTCGTCGGCGAAGCCGATGTAGCCGATCCTGCGAGCACCCCCGTCGATCGCATGGCGAGTCGCTTGCTGTGCGCCGCTGAAGCCGTCGACATCCACCCAGGGGTGGATGGGAGCGCCAAGATCGTCCTCCCCTGACGGCCGCCCGAAGGTGACGAACGGGAAGTCATTCTCGAGCAGCCACGCCGTTCGCGGGTCGTCGTGCACGGTCGAAGTCAGGACGAACGCGTCGACATCCGCGCCGTCGCGAAGCCTGCTGAATTCGTCGATCTCGCCATCAGGGTCTTGTGCCGTGAACAACATGATGCGCAAATCGCGCGCCGCCGCTTGCTCGGTGAGCGCGTGCAGGAATCGGTCCAGGAGCGATCCGGAGATTCCGTTGGTCATCGGGTCGAGGCGAACCCCGATGGTCGAGGACTTTCGCGTGCGCAGTCGCCTTGCCGAGGCGTGCGGTCGATAGCCGAGTTCGGCGATTGCCGCTTTGACTCTCGTCATCGTGTCCGGTTTGACGATTTGTGGAGAGTTCAGGACATTGGAGACGGTCTGCCGGGACACGCCGGCCACTCGCGCGACATCCTCCACTGTGGGGAGCTGTCCCATGGCGCCTCCTCGTCGTTGAGATTTGATCGTTCAAGTGACCGGTTCGCCGACTTGACGGCAGTGTGAGCCCGGATTTCATTTGATCGTTCAAATTCTTGGTGTTACATTACCTCAAGCGAATCGAAAGTCAATGACTTTTCTGCCGAAGACCTTCGATCGGCACTGAGAAGACTCGAGCAAGGAGCAGCGAAACCGCATGTCAGCACCCTTGCAGCCCCTTCTCCACAATGAACTTGTCGTGCTTCGCGCACCGACTCAGGCGTGGTCCTCTCGAGACGGCTCCCTCGGCGCCGCACCCATTCACGGGCTCTACTTCTCGGATGTGCGCGTCGTCTCACAACTGTCGGCGCGAGTCGGCGGCACGCCCGGCGAGCACATTGCCACGGAGACACTCGGCGCCGACTCGATGACTTTCGTCACCCTGCTTCGCCATCTCGACGATCGCGCGGCGGACCCCAAAGTTCGCCTCAACCACACGCGGACCGCGACGGCGACCACCATCCGCGAAACGCTCACGGTATCGAGCCACCTCGACACGCCCATCACGACCGACGCGCTCGTCACCCTCACGGCAGACCTCAGCGACATGGACTGGGTGAAGGCAGGAATCGACGCTCCCACTCGTCCGTCGGTGACGGTGCGCGGTGCATCTGCCGCGTGGTCGAACGAGTCGGTTCACGCACGAATCGAGGCTCCGGGCGCGGCCGTGGCGATAGTCGATGGGCGAATTGAACTTCGCTGGCCCCTTGCAATCCCTCCGCACGGAGAAACCAGCGTCACGTGGACCATCACCGCTCGAGACGAGCAAGCCGTCGTCACCGGAGTCGAGTCGCCACCGCGCTGGTCGATACCGGAAGTCGATGCAGACGACGATCGCCTTCCACGCTGGCTCGACATCGCGCTCGGCGACCTTGATGCGCTCAGGATGGCTACCGTCGCCGAACCCGACCTCGTCTTTCTCGCCGCGGGCGCCCCCTGGTTCTTCACGCTCTTCGGCCGCGATTCCCTCTGGGCGGCACGATTCATGCTTCCCCTGGGGACCGAACTCGCGCACGACACCCTTCGCGTCCTTGGCGGGCTGCAGGGCACGAGCGACGTCGCGGCGAGCGCCGAGCAACCCGGCAAGATCATGCATGAATTGCGCAGGGAAACCCTGCACATTCCGGACGAGGCGATCGCGCTTCCGCCGCTCTACTACGGCACGGTCGATGCGACGGCACTGTGGGTTTGCCTCCTGCACGACGCCTGGCGGTGGGGGCTCGCCGACGAGCACGTGCGCGTCCTCCTGCCGAATCTCATCGCAGCGCTCGGCTGGATGCGCGACTACGGCGATGCAGACGGCGACGGTTTGCTCGAATACATCGACCACACGGGGCACGGCCTCGCCAATCAGGG
>JAHBST010000051.1 GCA_019638975.1 Cryobacterium sp. | reverse complement strand
GCGCGCCTCATCCGGCGTGATCGTGGCGCACTTCACACCGACACCGTGCTTCTGGATGGCGTGGGCGGCATCGATCGTGATCTGGTCGTTCGTCTCGTCGCGCTTTTCAATCCCGAGATCGTAGTAGTCGAGAGTGACGTCGAGGTACGGGTGGATGAGGGTGTCTTTGATGGCCTGCCAGATGATTCGTGTCATCTCGTCGCCGTCGAGTTCGACGACCGTGCCCTCGACCTTGATTTTCGCCACTGGACTCTCCTTGCCGCGCCCTGCTCAGGTGATGATGGGTTTCATTCCGGCCGTTCCGGCCGACATTCAGCTTACAGCCATCCGGCAACTATCTCGACGTCAAGATATCTTTAGGTTGTTGTCGTCCCGAATGGCTAGCCTGTCATCATGGCCAACTTGAGACTCGAAGAGCTTTCAGCGAGCAACGCGCTCGCCGCGAACAAGCTCACCCTTCGGCGCGGGCAGGAGCAATTCGTCATTCCGCCGACCTATGCGATCGCCGACGCCTACCTTGATGCCACGACCAGTTGGCCGCGCGTCGTCATCAAGGACGACAAAGTCGTGGGCTTCATCCGCGGCAATTTCGATGAAGATGCGCCGGAAGAAGAGTTCCGCAGTTGCGTATGGCGTGTGCACGTTTCGGCCGACGAACAGGGGCAGGGAGTCGGGACATTCGCCGTCCTTGCGCTCGCCGACGAGGCACGCCAGCGTGGATTCACTCGGCTCTCCGCGTTGTGGGAGCCGGGCGATGACGGTCCGGAAGCGTTCTTCACGAACATCGGATTCGTCGTCGAGCGGGAAACCCAATACGGCGAGAAGTTCGGCATACTCACCCTCTGAGTCACGTATCCGCGATGCAGCAGAATCAGGACTTCGTGTCGCGCGTAGTCGCCGTCGTCGAATCGATTCCCCCCGGCAAAGTCATGGCCTACGGAGATGTCGCCGCCGCGATCGGTTCGAGAGCAGCGAGAGCCGTCGGGCAGACCATGGCGTATTACGGTTCCGAACTCCCGTGGTGGCGAGTCATCCGCGCCAGCGGGCTGCCTCCCCTGTGCCACGATGAGGAAGCGAGACCGCACTACGAATCCGAGGGCACACCGCTCGTGCCAACGGCATCCGGATATCGCATCAACCTTCGGCTCGCGCGACACCGCCCGTAGACCGTTAGACGAGCGAGTCCCGCCACGCGGCGTGCATCTTCGAGAACTTCCCCGTGCCGGCGATGAGGTCCGCCGGGGTGCCGTCCTCGATGATGCGGCCGTGCTCCATGACGAGGACGCGATCGGCGATCGCGACTGTCGACAAGCGGTGCGCGATGATCACAGCGGTTCGGTCCGCGAGCAGTGTCTGCAAGCCCTGCTGAACGAGCCGCTCGCTCGGGATGTCGAGCGATGCCGTCGCTTCATCCAGGATGAGCACGACCGGGTTCGCGATGAACGCGCGCGCGAACGAAATGAGTTGCCGCTGGCCCGCCGACACCCGGCCGCCGCGCTTGTTGACATCCGTGTCGTAACCGTTCGGCAGCCCCTCGATGAACTCGTGCGCGCCGACGGCTTTCGCCGCTTGCTCGATCTCTTCACGGCTCGCTTCAGGTTTGCCGAGCGCAATGTTGTCGGCGACCGTTCCGGAGAACAAATACGCCTCCTGGGTGACCATGACGATCGCGCGTCTCAAGTCTTTCGGATGCAACTGCCGCAAGTCGACGCCATCCAAAGTCAGCGTGCCTGACGTCGGGTCGTAGAACCGTGAAATGAGTTTCGCGAGCGTCGACTTCCCCGCACCCGTCGAACCGACGAGCGCGATGGTCTGCCCCGCGGGAATGTCGAGATCGAATGTCGGCAGGACGATGCGGTCTTCCTTGTAGGCGAACTCGACGTCGTTGAACCGCACGGCGCCCTTCGCTTGCCACAAGTCGATCGGGCCGGTGGGATCGGGCACGCTCGGTTGCTCTTCGAGCACGCCCGAAATCTTCTCGAGGGCCGCCGCCGCCGACTGGTAGGAGTTGTAGAACATCGCGATCTCCTGGGCAGGAGCGAAGAAGGAACGCGTGTACAGCAAGGTCGCGAGCAGCACGCCGATCGCGAGGCCACCACCGGCGACGCGCAGGCCGCCGACGAGCAGAACGACCGCGAGCGTCACATTGCCGATGAGGACGAGCCCCGGATCGAATACCCCGAAGAGGTTGATCGCGCGCTCGTTCGCGTAGCGGTAGTCCTCAACGAGCGAGCCGAACTCCTTCTCGTTGCGCTTCTCCTTGCGGAAGGCCTTGACGGCGCGAATACCGGTCATGGTTTCCACGAAGTGAACGATCACGCGAGCGGATGCCGTGCGAGTCGCACGGAACACCTTTTGCGAACTCAATTGGAACCACCGAGTGAGAATCCACAGCGGAACGAGCGAGACGAAGAGCACGACGCCGCTGACCCAGTCGATCGAGAACAGGGCGATCGCGATGAACGCCATGTACAGGCCACCCTGAACGAGTTGGCTGATGCCCGAGTCGAGAAGCTCTCGGATCGCATCGAGGTCGCTCGTCTGGCGCGCGATGATCCGCCCCGAGGTGTAACTCTCGTGGAATTCGAGACTCAATCGCTGCGTGTGCAGGAACACGCGCTTGCGCAGCTCGATGAGGATCGCCTGGCTGATTCGTGCGGTGAGCACGGTGTACCACGCGATGAGGACCGCACCGATGATGCCCGTGAACAAGAAGGCGCCGACGGCGACGCCGAGCGGCATCCAGTCCTGATTGAGCATCGCGGGAAGGCCGTTGTCGATCCCGAGCGCGATGAACGCCGGACCCGCCACTTGCGCGGCCGTGCTGACGACGACGACGACCACCGTAAGGGTGATGCGTCCCCACAGCGGTCGAACGAGGGAGCCGAGGAGTCGGAGCGAACGCGCGCGGATCTGGCGGCTCTCGTCCTTCGTGAAGTCCTGGCGCTCTTCGCCTTCTACCCCTGTGACGCTCATGATCCGACCTCTGTGCTCGGCCGGCCCACGCCGCTCGTGACGATAGGAATGGGCACGGTGGGCGGTGACGGGTTCCGTTTGGGCTCGTTCGACTCGTCTTCGAGGCTCGAAATAACGAATCGGTAGTGCTCGCTCGAGGCGAGCAGGTCCGAGTGGCGGCCAACCGCCGTGATCCTCCCGTTCTCGAGCAACGCGACCCGATCGGCGAGCATCACTGTCGACGGCCGGTGCGCGACGATGAGCGCGGTCGTGGATGCGAGCACCCGACGCAAGGCGGCCTCGACGAGCGCTTCCGTGTCGACGTCGAGTGCAGAGAGCGGATCATCCAGTACGAGAACGTTCGGCTTGGCGGCGACCGCGCGTGCGAGCGCGAGCCTTTGCCGCTGTCCCCCCGACAAACTCATGCCTTCCTCGCCGACCTTCGTCTCGAGCCCCTCCGGCAAGTCGCGCACGAAGTCGGCTTGAGCGATGTCGAGCGCCTCGTCGAGTTCGGCATCCGTCGACTCGGGGCGGCCGAGCAGCACGTTGTCGCGCACGGATGCCGAAAACAGGGTGGCATCCTCGAACGCCATCGCGATGTTCTGCCGGAGATCCTCGAGCGTGAGGTCCCGGATGTCGACCCCGTCGAGCGTGATCGATCCGCCCGTCACGTCGTAGAGCCGTGTCGCGAGAGCCGTGATCGTCGACTTGCCGCTGCCGGTGAGCCCGACGAGCGCCATCGTCTCGCCTGGTTCGAGCTCGAGCTCCACGCCATTGACGAGATCCGGGAAGCGCTCGGGCGAATCCGCGTACCGGAAGTGCACGTCGTGGAAGGCGAGCCGGCCCTCCGGTTTCGCAATCGTCTTCGGGTGTTCGGGGTCGACGATGGAATTCTTTTCGTCCATGACCTCGAAGAACCGGTCGGCGGCCGTGCGCGTATCGAAGGTCATGGACAAGAGGAACCCGATCGACTCGACCGGGAATCGCAATACGGTCGCCGTCGCGAAGAAGGCCACGAGGCCGCCCACCGAAATCTGGCCGGCCCCGGCGAGCCAGACGCCGCCCGCGAGGCACAGCGCGAAAGTCACATCGGGGATCAGCAGCAGCCACAACCAAATGCCCGCGATTGCCTTCGCTTTCTCGATTTCGGTCCCGCGAAGGAGTTCCGCTTGAGATTCGAAATTGCGAAGGGCATGCGCGCCGCGACCGAATGCCTTGAGAACCCGGATGCCGTGCACGGATTCCTCGACCGTCGTCGCGAGGTCTCCGGCCTGATCCTGGCTGCGGCGCGCGACGACCGAATACTTGCTCTCGAACAAGTAGCCGTAGATCCACAAGGGTATGGAGCACACCATGAAGAGCACGCCGAGCATCCAGTTGATGCTCGCGAGGACGGCGATTCCGACCACGATCGTGATCGTGTTGACCACGAAGAGCACGAGCCCGAAGGAGAACCAGCGGCGAATGAGGTTCAGGTCGCTGATCGCGCGAGAGAGCAATTGGCCGCTCGGCCAACGGTCGTGGAAGTTGACAGGCAATTCCTGAAGCTGTTTGTAAAGCCCGTTGCGCATTCGTGCTTCGATGTGCGTACCCGGTTGCAGCACGAACCAGCGCCGGAACCAGATCATGACGGCTTCGACGACACCGAGGAACAGAACGATGCCCACGGGCCACCAGATTTCACTCGAATCCCCATCCTGCAGCGGACCGTCGACGAGCGACCGCAGGACCTGGGGAATGGCGAGCGCGACGAGGGCAGCGAGCATCGCAGCGCCCATCCCGAGGTAGATGCGGGACATGGCGGGCTTCGCATAGGGGTATACGCGCATGATGGCGGCGAATGTTCCCATTCGCTTCGTGGTGACGTCAGAAGACAACAGTTTTCCTTGCGGTGTTCGGTGCGGTGTTCGGAGCCCGGCAAAGCCGAGGATTCGAGGGGAGCCGCCGTGGCTCCAGCGATGCCGACGGTGGGACGCACCCTTCGTCCCAACCCGTCAGCGCAGCCTTCCAGAATAGGTCACGTCGAACCGGAAGTGCAATCACGGATTGCGGCCGACTTTCGGCACAGGATGTCGGCACGGTAGCGCTACAGAACTTGGGGAGTTAGGATTGCCTTACCTATCCTCAATCGAAAGCTCGATCATGCCCACCCGTCTTCCTCTGGCTGCAAGCTGAGTATGCTTCCCCTCGAATCGTCCAATCTGGGCACCGAAATGGGCGACGTGCTCGCGACAGCCGGACCCATCATCTTCTACATCATCGTGTGGGGGCTCGTCTTCGCGGGCACCGCGATATTCCTCGGGTTGTTCATTCCGTTCATCACCGGCGACTCGCTCCTCTTTGCATCCGGCATCATCGCAGCATCCGCCGTGAGCCTCAACATCGTGATCCTCGCGATCGGCGTCGGAATCGCGGCCTTCCTCGGTGATCAAGTGGGATTCTTGCTCGGGCGTCGCTACGGGCGCGGTTACCTCGATCGCCACGGCGGGCGCCGCACGCAAAAGGCGATCCACGCGGCCGAGGTTTTCTACCAGCGCTACGGATGGTGGTCGATCGTTGTCGCCCGCTTCGTCCCGTGGGGGCGAGTGTTCATTCCCGTCATCGCCGGCGTCGGGCGGATGAATTACTACCGTTTCCTGTCCAGCAATCTCGTGGGGGCGCTCGCGTGGGGGGTCGGGTTGACTCTTACCGGATTCTTCGCGGCCACCATCCCCGGCGTGAAGAGCGTGTCCTATGTGATCGCCGGGCTCGTCATCGCGGCCTCGATCGTGGCAGGTGTTCGCACCTGGAGGGCGACTCGTCGCGAGGCAGCCGGCGCGAACCTGCCCTGATTCTGCGCGAATCCGGGCTGCCGGAAACCGTGTTCGCTCAGCGAACTCGCCTCAGCGAATGCGAACAGACAAACACGTGACGCATCCTTCGAGCTTCTCGAACTCGCTGATGTCGACCGTCACGACGTTGTAACCGAGATCCGCGACGAGCGCAGCGCTCTTCGGCGCCGACTCGGCCATGAGCACGGTGCTGTCATCCAGCACCACCACAGCCACTCCCGTCTCCTCCGGGACGGCGAGGAACCGGTCGAACAGCTCGGGATTGTCCACGAGCGGCGGGTAACCGATCACTGTTCCGTCCGGGAGCGCCGTCACGCCGCTTTTGAGGTGCAGCACTTTCGTCACGGGGACTGCGATCACGGTGTAGCCGAGCGGTGCGACGATGGCGCGCAATTGACGGATGCCCTCGGCATTCGTTCGCCCGCCCCGGCCGACGTAGACCGTCGAACCCACTTTGAGCACATCCCCCCCGTCAAGCGTTCCCGGGAGCTGAATGCGGGCGACGCGCAACCCGAGCTCGCGCACGGTGTCCTCGACCGCCACGATCTCCGCTCGCCGAGACTCGTGGCCCGGGCTCGTCACGACCGCGGTTTCGCCGAAAATGACGACCGTGTCCTCTACGAAGACGGAATCCGGCGCCTCGGGAGCGACGGGAACCTCGATCGTGTCCCAGCCATTCTCGATGAGCGCCGCCACATACCCGTCCCATTGTTCATCCGCCTTTTCCGCGTCGACCGCTGAGCGGGCAATGTGCGTGACTTGCCCTTCGGCGAGATTGGCCGCGGGAAGGCGCACGAGAGCGACCTTCCGGTCGCGCAACGGCGGGACATCCAGTTTCGAGCCGGTAATGAGGCTCCACAACCGGCGCCCGATGGTGGTCGCCGCGACCACCGCGACGATGACGAAAATGAGTTTGGGACCGACGAGCGTTCCGAAAATGAACCCTACTGCTGCGCTGTCCACTTTGGTTCCGCTATTGAGAATCGCGATCAGGCTGCCGAAAAGCCCGGAGAAAACAGCGGCGAGGAGCGAAAGCGGTACGGCGACATACCAGCGCCTCAAACCATCCAGGCCGGCCACGACACCGAGGAGCAGGAACAGAAGCAGCGACGACGGCAGGAAGTATTCGCTCAACTGACCGAACGCCGAAGGGTTCGCGCCGTTCGCGGTGAAGAACAAGAGCACCGTAATGACGTGCGTCGCCGTCGCAGCGGCGAGCGCCGCAACGATCGCCCCGGCAACCCGACGAATGATGGCGGAAGCGCCGGAGGTAGAAGTCATGCAGCGAGACTATTGGATACGAGCGCCCCCCGGTGAATCGTCGCGAAAATGAACGAATTCCGCTCGAAAGTCCTCAATGGAAGAAGTGGCGCTCGGCGGTAAAGTACATCGTCACGCCTGATTCCTTCGCGGCCGCGATGACTTCCTCGTCGCGAATGGATCCGCCCGGCTGGACGACCGCGGCGACCCCGGCATCGAGGAGAATTTGAAGCCCGTCGGAAAACGGGAAAAACGCGTCGGATGCTGCGACGCTTCCCGCTGCGCGGTCGCCCGCACGATCCACAGCGAGGCGGCAGGAATCGACACGGTTCACCTGGCCCATCCCGACGCCGACGGATGCTCCACCGTGAGCAAGCAGGATCGCGTTCGACTTCACGGAACGCACGGCCCGCCACGCGAACTCGAGGTCGGCGCGGGTCGCGGCATCCGCTGGGCCGCCCGATACGAGCGTCCAGTCGTCGAATGAGGCGAAGTGCGTATCCGGCACTTGGGCGAGCATCCCCCCGGAGAGCTGACGCAGTTCGCGCGGCTCGCGCGCATAGTCGGCGGGCAGGACAAGGAGGCGAAGGTTCTTTTTTGCCGCGAGCACGGCCCGAGCTTCATCGGTGAATCCTGGGGCGACGACGACTTCCGTGAAGATGTCCTTGATCGATTCGGCCGCCGCAAAGTCGATCACGCGGTTCGCCGCAATGACCCCTCCGTACGCGGACACCGGGTCGCACGCGTGGGCTCGTTCATGCGCCGAGGCGATGGTGTCGCCCACAGCGATTCCGCAGGGGTTCGCGTGCTTGACGACCGCAACCGCGGGCTCGGCGAAGTCGTACGCGGCGCGCAAGGCGGCATCCGCGTCGACATAGTTGTTGTAGGACATTTCCTTGCCCTGCAACTGTTCTGCCTGGGCGAGCCCGTGCCCGTCCGGCAGCCGGTACAGCGTGGCGCTCTGGTGGGCGTTCTCCCCATAGCGCAACGGCGTTGGGTTGCCGAAACGCACCTCCAGCTCCCCGCCTTGCCCTTCCGGAAATTCAGGAATCCGCGTCGCCGCACCAGTCGACACGCCGGGCTTCGCGGCATCCGCCAACGCGGGTTCCTGAATTTTCGGATGGGCGACACGGATGCCGACGTTTGCGGCGAAATACTCGGCGACGGCAGTGTCGTAAGCGGCGGTGTGCGCAAACGCTTCGCCCGCGAGCCGCTGTCGCTGCGCGAGAGTCGTGCCGCCGAGAGTGAGCGCCTTGATGAGTTGCGGATAGCTCGACGGCGACACCGCCACTGCCACGTTCGCGTGGTTCTTCGCCGCCGAGCGCACCATCGCGGGGCCGCCGATGTCGATTTGCTCGATCACGGCATCCGGCGCCGCGCCGCTCGCAACGGTCTCCACGAACGGGTACAGGTTCACAACCACGAGCTCGAACGCCTCGATTCCGAGCGCCGAGAGCTCCGACTCGTGACCGGGCAATCGCAGGTCGGCGAGGATTCCGGCATGAATCGAAGGGTGAAGAGTTTTCACTCGCCCGTCGAGCGACTCGGGGAACCCGGTGACGTTGCTCACTTCGGTGACGGCGAATCCGGCATCCGCAATCTGCCGGGCCGTCGACCCCGTCGAGACGATGGCGACGCCCGCCTTGGCGAGGGCGGCCGCGAGCTCGAGCAGCCCGGTTTTGTCGCTCACCGAAACGAGAGCGCGGCGAATCGGGACGACGTCGCGCTCGCTGGTGCCGGTCACGCGAACTCCTTGAGATTGATGTGTCCATTCGCGATGTCGAGGATGGTGTCCACGAGCAAGCGACGTTCGACGATCTTGATCCGTTCGTGGAGGGTACTTTCCGTATCCTCCGCGACGACCGGCACCCGCTCTTGAGCGAGAATCGGCCCCGTGTCGACGCCGTCGTCGACGACGATGATGCTCGCTCCGGACTCGGGCACGCCCGCCGCGAGCGCGTCCCTCACGGCGTGCGCGCCAGGGAACTCGGGCAAGTATGCCGGATGCGTGTTGAGCAGGCGGGGCGCCAGGGCGGCGACGACATGCGGAGGCAGAAGGCGCATGAATCCGCTCAGAATCACGAGGTCGGGTTTCCACTCCTCCACTTGCTCGAGCAGAGAGTCGCCCCACTCGGCCCGGTTCGCGAAATTCGAGAGTGCGACCGAGAAAGTGGGCACGTTGAAGCGTTCTGCGTGATGGAAGCCCTCGGCGTCCCGGTCGGAACCCACGGCCACGACCCGCGCCGGGAACAGCGCGTCTTCCGAGGCCACGAGAAGCGACTCCAGGTTGGACCCGCCCCCCGAGATGAGGACGACAAGCGACAGCATGCTTACAGCCTATTTCGCCCGCGTCGGGCGACCGGCCAGAAGACCGATGATTGCGGGGATGCCGAACTCGAGCGCCGCGAACAAGCCTACGCGCACGGCATCCGGCCCCACATCGGCGAGTCGGCCCGGTCCCGCCGCGCCTCCACTCATCCAGGCGAGGAGCCCGAGGATCACGCCGCCCGCAACCCCGATTCCGATACCGGTCGCGACGAGGATGGTAACGGGAGAAGTCTGGCTCTCGAGGTGCGCACCCCGAAGGACGGCGGGCCGCACGACGACTCCGACGAGGAATCCTGCGACGACCGGAACGAGAAGCCCGAGAAATCCGAAGGCGAGATCGCCCGTCGGCAGCGCGCCGAGAATCGGAATGGCGGGCACGGGACCGAGGCTCGTCCCGAGCGGGCCGACAGACGAGCCCGTGCCGATCGCGAAGCCCGGACCGACGAGCCACGACGCCGCCCAGATCACGAGGTTGGGCAGAAAGGCGAGTTCCGCGAGCGTCACCGCAATGCCGCCGAGAACACCGGAGTGGATTCCCTCATAGAGCGAGATGATTTGCGCATAGTTGGCGACGATCATGACGGTGAGGATCACACCGGATGCGGCAACCACGATCGCGACCGCCGCCGTCCCGCCGCGCAGCGATTGCGCGAGGACGGCAGCTCGGGCGGGAGGTAAACCTGCCCACCAATTGCTGCTGCGGCCACGTGTTTCGGTGCGGCCCGGCATCCGCGCGAGCCTGCGACGGGCAATCCCTGCGCCGATGAGCAGCCCGACAAGGAAGACGAGCGTGGGAAAGAGCGTGCCCTGCCACAGCGACGGTCGCGCAAACCGGTGCATGGCGCTCAGGGTCACCGCCAGGGAGAGGCCGGCGAAGACGACAATGGCCACGAGCGTGCCCAGCCGCGCGTAAGGGGTTTCCGTGATGCGCCGCCCTGTGCGAACCGCGAGCATCGCGGTCAGTAGCGCGAACCCGAGCGCAGCGATGGACACGACGAATGGCGTGCCCGCATCCGGAAAGCCGACGACGTTCGCCGTCACGGGGTCCAGAGTGAGGAGCACGTCGGCGCCGTGCCCGACGAGCCAGATGTCGGCGGATGCGCGCCAGAACACTGTCCAGTCGATTTGCAACCCGTACTGGAACGCCCACAGGAAGGTCAGTGGCACGAGCGAAATCCCGATTCCGATGCCGACAACGAGGAGCGCCTCCAGTGCGGCGAACAGGGCGGTGATCGGGCGGTTCATACCTGTCGGAGCCTACCGCCGCATCCGGCCCGCGTCGCCGCGCCACTCGCACCATTCGGGCCCAAATGAAGGTATTCGTGATCGCGATTGCCGAGTTGACTGTGATCGGTCCGGCTAACCGGACACATCTCCTTCATTTGGGACACAGGACTTGGATGCTGTGGGCCGACGGGCGATTGGTTCCCTCGGGTGGCTGTGGGTGCGCAGCCGCGAGGGCCGCGTCGCAGCTAAAGTGCGGCGAGGATTTCGCGCATGAGCGTCGCGGTCTCGGAGGGCGTCTTGCCGACTCTCACGCCTGCAGCCTCGAGCGCTTCCTTCTTCGCTTGCGCCGTGCCCGCAGAGCCGGACACGATCGCGCCCGCGTGACCCATCGTCTTGCCCTCGGGTGCGGTGAACCCTGCCACGTAGCCGACAACGGGCTTCGTCACATTCGCCTTGATGAAGTCGGCCGCGCGCTCCTCCGCGTCCCCGCCGATCTCGCCGATCATGACGATCGCCTTCGTCTCGGGATCCGCTTCGAATGCCGCGAGCGCGTCGATGTGGGTCGTGCCGATGATGGGGTCGCCGCCGATGCCGATCGCGGTGGAGAATCCGAGATCCCGCAGTTCGTACATCATCTGGTACGTGAGCGTGCCCGACTTCGACACAAGTCCGATCGGGCCCTTGTGGGTGATATTCGCCGGAGTGATGCCCACGAGCGCCTCGTCGGGCGTGATAATGCCGGGGCAGTTCGGTCCGATGATGCGCGTCGCGCCGCCTTTCGCCTTCGCGTGCGCCCACGCCTCGGCGGAGTCCTGCACCGGGATTCCCTCCGTGATGACCACGAGGAGCGGGATCGCGGCATCGATCGCCTCGATCATGGCCTCTTTCGCGTGCGCCGGCGGGACGAAGATGATGGAGACATCCGCCCCCGTAGACGACATCGCCTCGGCCACGGTCCCGAAGACCGGGAGTTCGACCGTGCCGTGCGCGGCCGTTTCGTGCGTGACGGTCGTACCGGCCTTGCGCGCGTTCACGCCGCCGACGACCTGCGTTCCCGCCTTGAGCATGAGCGCCGTGTGCTTTGTGCCTTCGCCGCCCGTAATGCCCTGGACGATGACTTTCGAGTCCTTGTTGAGGAAGATTGACATTCTTGAATCCTTTACTTTTGTTGCCGGCTTCGGCCGGGACGGCCTCCGTCGCAGCTCGCGCGAAGGCCAGAATTGGCCTTCGCCTTAGCTTGCGAGTTGCGCAGCCTTGTCGGCGCCGATGTCCATGGTGTCGGCGAGCGTCACGAGCGGATGCGCCGCTTCGTTCAGGATGCGCCGCCCCTCCTCGACGTTGTTGCCGTCGAGCCGCACGACGAGCGGCTTGTTCGCGCTGTCGCCCAATTTCGCGAGCGCGCCGACGATCCCGTTCGCGACAGCGTCGCACGCGGTGATGCCGCCGAACACGTTCACGAACACGCTCTTCACTTGAGCGTCGCCGAGGATGACGTCCAGGCCTGCAGCCATCACGTCCGCGGATGCACCGCCGCCGATGTCGAGGAAGTTCGCGGGCTTCACGCCACCATGCTTTTCACCGGCGTAGGCGACGACGTCGAGCGTGCTCATGACGAGCCCGGCGCCGTTTCCGATCACGCCGACTTCGCCGTCAAGCTTCACATAGTTCAGCCCGGCCGCTTTCGCCTTCTCCTCGAGCGGGTCGGCGGATGCCGCATCCTCGAGCGCTGCATGCCCCGGGTGGCGGAAGTCCGCGTTCTCGTCGATCGTCACCTTGCCGTCGAGGGCGATGATTCGGCCATCCTCCGTCAGGACGAGCGGGTTGACCTCGACGAGCGTGGCGTCCTCGCCCGTGTAGACCTCGTAGAGCTTGGCGAGCACGGGCGCGACCTTCGCGATGAGGTCTTCAGGGAAGCCGCCCGCGCGGGCGATCTCTGCCGCCTTCGCTTCGTCGATGCCCTCCATGGGGTCGACTTCGATTCGCGCGAGTGCCTCCGGCCGCTCCACGGCGAGCACTTCGATCTCCACACCGCCTTCGACGCTGCACAGAGAAAGGTAGGAGCGGTTCGCACGATCGAGAAGCACGGAAAAGTAGAACTCACGCTCGATGCGCGCCCCCGCGGCCACCATAACGCGGCGCACCGTGTGCCCTTTGATGTCGAGACCGAGGATGTGTTCCGCAGCCGCTGCCGCGTCATCCGGATTGTGGACGACCTTGACGCCGCCCGCCTTGCCTCGCCCGCCGACCTTGACTTGAGCTTTCACGACGACCGTGCCGCCGAGTTTTTCGGCGGCGGCGCGAACCTCGTCGGGAGTGTCCGCGATGATGCCGGGCAGTACCGGCACTCCGTACGCTTCGAAAAGGTCACGGGCCTGGTACTCGAATAAATCCACGCTGTCAGTCCAATCCGCGTTGGTGGGGATGAGGTGGCACTATCTCGATGACGAGACGGTCAGACATCGGGACTCTTTTGCCACGGAAAACTCTACCCGCTCGAACGCGCCGCGTTTTCCGGGACGATCGAGCGGAGGAATCCGTCGACGGCGCTCGTCAAGGGAATGGGGGTACCGAGCTCGGCATTGATCTCGCCGTGCCCCATGTTTATCGGGTACACCTCGATCGCGTCGCCCGCCGCCTTTCCGAACCTTTCCGCGACTTCGGACGCGAATGCGCTCGCTTGCGGACACGAGTTGGCTCTCTGGCTCCCGCAGACCAGAAACATCGGGGCGGGTGCCGTATCGAGGCGCAAAGTGGGAGAGGAGTCGCGCTGCAACTCGGGCTTGCCGCCGAAAATCGGATCGTACAGCGGCAAGTGCGGCGCATCCATGATCGTCACGACATTGAACGCGGCGCTGTCGAGTGCGATCGTGCCGCGCCAGGGCTTCGCCCCCGCTTTCGCTGCGATGGAGGAGTCCGCCGCGACGAGCGAGACGAGATTGGCTCCGGCCGAATGGCCCATGAGCACGACGTTCTCTGCCGATCCGCCCCAATCGCCGGCATGCTGCTGCACCCAGGCGAGCGCGCTCGCAACATCGCCCGCTTCCGTCACCGGGTTCACTGCGGGCGCGAGTCGGTAGTTCGTCGACACGACGATGTACCCCATGGGCAGATAGTGCGCGACCTTGTTGTCGACGACTCCGGATGCCGCCTTGTCGCCGCGCTTCCATCCGCCGCCGTGCACCATGAGGAGGATGGGCGCATTGTCCGCGTCCGCCGGAACGTACACGTCAAGCTTCTGGA
Organism: Cryobacterium sp.; assembly: GCA_019638975.1. Taxonomy (GTDB): domain Bacteria; phylum Actinomycetota; class Actinomycetes; order Actinomycetales; family Microbacteriaceae; genus Terrimesophilobacter. Next base: position 420 of record JAHBST010000051.1, on the reverse strand, counting down.
GCGGGTCGGTGCCGTACGCGAGGTTGCGGTGAACGGTCGCGCCGTCCGGCAACACGGTGGGCGGGCGCCCCGGGGATGTCGGGCCCGACGCCGCGCCGCCGCGGGCCGGGGTTGCGGGCGCGGTCGCGCATCCGGCAAGCAGGAGTGCAACGCCAAGAAGCGCGATGGTGGTGACAACAGTTTTTCGCATGATGAAGAGTGTGAGGTCGATTGCTATGGCTTTTCTATGGATAGCTCAAGAGATTCCCCGGCGATGATCGATCACCGGTTCGACCGCGATTGTGGCACAACTCAGAGAACACCAAACCTTAAACGAGCTCTAGCGCACTCACCCGCACTCACACGCGCTCGAACATCACGGTGCCGGTGGGGATGTCTGCCGTGACGAGCCGTGCCGTGATGACCTCGCCCGCAGCAAGC
>JAHBST010000050.1 GCA_019638975.1 Cryobacterium sp. | reverse complement strand
AGCACGACAGAATGAGGAGCACATGGACAAGCAACGCGACTTCGTTCTGCGCACCATCGAGGAGCGCGGCGTCAAATTCGTGCGCTTGTGGTTCACAGATGTCGTCGGCACGCTCAAATCTGTGGCTATCGCCCCCGCAGAGGTCGAGGGCGCGTTTGCCGAGGGCGTCGGCATCGACGGTTCAGCGATCGAAGGCCTCACGCGACGCTTCGAGGCGGATGTCCTCCTGAATCCGGACCCGGCGACCTTCCAAATCCTTCCGTGGCGCGGCGAGATCGACCCGACGGCACGGATGTTCTGCGACATCACGACCCCCGATGGCGAGCCGGCGGTCGCGGACCCGCGCAACGTTCTCAAGCGCACTCTCGAAAAGGCGGCGGATCGCGGATTCACGTTCTACACGCATCCGGAGATCGAGTTCTACCTGCTCAAGAGCTCGAAGCTCGACGACAAGGGTCGCCCGGTCCCGGTCGACTCGGCAGGCTACTTCGACAACGTCCCCGGGGGCACGGCCCACGACTTCCGGCGGCGCTCCGTGCGGATGCTTGAAGACCTCGGCATTTCGGTCGAGTTCAGCCACCACGAGGGCGGGCCGGGTCAAAACGAGATCGACTTGCGCTACGCGGACGGACTCACCACCGCGGACAACGTCATGACCTTCCGAACCGTGGTCAAGGAAGTGGCGATCGAGCAGGGCGTGTACGCGACGTTCATGCCGAAGCCGTTCTCCGAACATCCGGGGTCGGGCATGCACACTCACATGTCGCTGTTCGAAGGCGACACGAATGCGTTCTTCGAAGCCGGCGCGCAGTACCAGTTGTCGAAAGTCGGTCGGCAATTCATCGCGGGACTGCTCAAGCACGCCCCAGAGATTACGGCGGTTACTAACCAGTTCGTGAACTCCTACAAGCGGCTGTGGGGCGGGGGAGAAGCACCGAGTTTCGTCTGCTGGGGACACAACAACCGCTCGGCGCTCGTGCGCGTTCCGCTCTACAAGCCCAACAAGGGGCAAAGCTCGCGCGTGGAATATCGTGCGATCGACTCCGCGGCAAACCCGTATTTGGCGTACTCGCTGTTGCTTGCGGCCGGCCTCAAGGGCATTGAGGAAGGCTACGAACTGCCGCCGGAGGCAGAAGACAACGTGTGGAATCTCACGGACTCCGAACGCCGCGCGCTCGGCTACAGCGCGCTGCCGGCGAGTCTCGACCACGCCACGTCGATCATGGAGAATTCGGAACTCGTCGCCGAAACTCTCGGCGAACAGGTCTTCAATTACGTTTTGCTCAACAAGCAGCGCGAGTGGAACGCGTACCGCGCGCAAGTGACCCCGTTCGAGTTGGACAGCAATCTGGAGATGCTCTAGCAGACCATGGCTCGATCGGATTCGTCGCGAGGTCCGGCAACCCTGTCGGAACTCGCTCGACTCGGATTTGCCGAACTGGCATCGGCGAAGGCTCGCTTGGAGGGTCTGCCTCCCGGAATCGTCTCGCATTTTGTCGGATGCGCAGATCCCGATCAGGCGCTTCGATTCCTCGGTCAGCTTCGCGAGCGCGAACCCGAAATTCTCGAAGAGCGTCTAGCGGATCCGGAGAGCGCGACGCGCCTCGTTCGCGTTCTCGGGGCATCCGCTGGATTAGGCGACTTCTTCCGCCGGCGGCCGGAACAGCTCTCCGCGCTCGATGAGCCGTTCACGGTGCTTCCGTCGATGAATGAAATGCGAGGGGATCTCGAGGATGTCGTCAACAGAGCGACAGCATCCGGCGCGAACGATGATCTCGCGGTCGTCGAATTCCGCGTGCGTTATCGGCGGGTTCTCGCTCGAATCGCGAGCTTCGACCTCGAGCAAGCCGACCCCTGGGAGGGCGTCGACTCCGTCGCCGCATGTCTTGCCGACCTCGCGGGAGCCACTCTCGATGTCGCGGTGGCTCACGCGGCGAGCCGGGCCCCATTTCCCGTCGACGAGGTTCGGGCGACCCGGCTTTCCATCATCGGCATGGGCAAAACCGGTGCGCGCGAACTCAATTACGTGAGCGACGTCGACGTCATCTACGTCGCCGAGGCTATCGACGGGTTGGCCCAGGAGCGCGCAGTCGAGATTGCTACCTGGATTGCGGTGCGGCTCGGTCGAATCATCCAGAGTCCGGATGTCGAACCTGAACTGTGGGAACTCGACGCCAATTTGAGGCCGGAAGGGAAAGACGGCGCGCTCGTGAGAACTCTGGAATCCCACCTCGCGTATTACGGGCGATGGGCCAAAGGCTGGGAGTTTCAAGCGCTCATCAAAGCACGGCCGATCGCTGGCGACCTCGAACTCGGTGCCCGATTCGTCGAGGCCGTTTCGCCGCTCGTGTGGTCGAGTGCGAGCCGCGAAAACTTCGTGGGCTCGGTGCAGCGGATGCGCGAGCGCGTCACCGAGCACATTCCGCCTGACGAGCGCGATGTTCAATTGAAACTCGGTCGCGGGGGCTTGCGCGACATCGAGTTCACCATCCAGTTGCTGCAACTCGTCCACGGCCAGACGGATGAGGGGGTACGTCAAGCGGGAACGGTTGAAGCCCTCCGGGCCTTGGCCGAGCGAGGATACATTGGACGAGACGAAGCGAGCAGCTTCACGCGCGATTATCGTTTCTTGAGGTTGCTCGAACACCGCCTGCAGCTCTCCCGGCTGCAACGAACGCATTTGATGCCTCGCGACGACGATGCGCTTCGTGCCCTCGCTCGCTCGAGCAGGCTCGCCTCGACGGCGAGCGAGCTCCTCGAACGGTGGGCCGCCGTGAAATCGGAAGTGCGGTCCCTTCACGAGCGGCTGTTCTATCGGCCACTCCTTTCCGCAGTCGCCGCACTGCCCGAGGAAGGCTTCGCGCTCACGAGCGCACAAGCGGCAGCCCGGCTTTCCGCGATCGGCTTCCGCGATCCAGAAGGTGCGCTCCGGCACATCGCTGCGCTCACCGTGGGAATCTCTCGACGAGCGACGATCCAGAAGAATCTTCTCCCCGTGCTCTTGCAGTGGCTCGCCGAGGGCGCGGACCCCGATCACGGGCTCCTCGTGTTTCGCCGCTTGAGCGATGCGCTCGGCGAATCCCATTGGTTTTTGCGAATGCTCCGCGATTCTTCGGGAGCGGGACATCGCCTGACCGAATTGTTGTCGGGCAGCCGATTCGTCGGAGACCTCTTCGAACGCATTCCGGGGGCCGTCGCGTGGCTGGAGAGCGACGCGGATCTCGCACCGCGATCGCTCGTGGCCCTCGATGAGGAGGGCGCGTCGATTGTCGCTCGGCATTCCGATGACCCGGATGCCGCGGCGGGGGCCGTGCGGACGGCACGCAGGCGGGAGATTTTGCGCATCGCCATTTCAAGCATCCTGGGCCTTCGAAGTGTCCAGGAGGTCGGACACGCGCTGAGCGGGGTGACGACGGCCACCATCCGCGCTGCGCTGGCGATTGCACGCGCGTCTGCGGGTAGCGAGCCCGAGGGCATGGAGTTCGTCGTCGTCGGCATGGGGCGTTACGGCGGGGGCGAACTCGGTTTCGGCTCGGATGCTGACGTGATGTACGTTTATCGCGCTCCGGAGGGCGCGGGGGAAGAAGCGCAAAAGTCCGCGGAGCGCATTGTCGCTGAACTGGGCCGCCTCACCGACGACTTGCAGTTTCCTCTCGATCTGGACAACGGCCTCCGGCCGGAAGGGAAGAACGGCGCCGTCGCTCGATCCCTCGACTCCTATCGCGCGTACTACTCGCGCTGGTCGCTCACGTGGGAGGCGCAGGCGCTCTTGAGGGCGCAACCCATCGCAGGGGACGATTCGCTCTCGGAGGACTTCGAATCGCTCGCCGACGAAGTGAGATATCCGGCCGCGATTTCGGCGGCCGATGTGCGCGAAGTTCGCCGGATCAAAGCGCGAGTCGAGTCGGAGCGCTTGCCTCAAGGCACGGAACCGACTCGGCATTTGAAACTGGGCAGAGGGTCGCTCAGCGACATCGAATGGCTCGTCCAGCTCTTGCAGTTGGAGCACGCGGCGACACTCGAGGGCTTGCGCACGACCTCCACGCTGAGCGCCCTTGCCGTCGCCGAGGAGACGGAACTGCTCACGGCATCCGATGCGCGCCGACTTCGCGAGGCATGGCTGTTTGCTTCGCGGACTCGCTCCGCGCTCACCCTCTGGACGTCGAAGACGTCGGATGTGCTGCCGAGCGACCGCGCGCAACTCGATGGGATAGCTCGCCTCATGGGTTATCCGCCCCGATCCGCGAGCAGGCTCGAGGATGACTACTTGCGCGTCACCCGTCGAGCCCGCCAGGTGTTCGAGGCACGGTTCTACGGCGCCTCGGCGGCTCAGACGCCGTAGTAGAGCTCGTACTCGTAGGGGTGCGGGCGCTGCGACAACGGCGCAAGTTCCTTCTCGCGCTTGTAAGCGATCCACGTGTCGAGGAGGTCTTGTGTGAATACGCCGCCCTCCATCAGGAAGTCATGGTCCGCCTCGAGTTCGCGCAGCACGGCATCCAGCGACACCGGCAATTGCGGAATGCTCTTCGCTTCTTCGGGCGGGAGCTCGTAGAGGTCCTTGTCGACGGGCTCGTGCGGCTCGATCTTGTTCCGGATGCCGTCGACCCCCGCCATGAGCTGCGCCGCGAACGCAAGGTACGGGTTTCCCGAAGCATCGGGCGCGCGGAACTCGATGCGCTTCGCCTTCGGATTCGTGCCCGTGATGGGGATGCGGATGGCCGCCGAGCGGTTCCCGGCCGAATACACGAGGTTGATCGGCGCTTCGAATCCCTTCACGAGACGGCGGTAACTGTTGATCGTGGGGTTCGTGAACGCCAGAACGGCGGGCGCGTGCTTGAGCAAGCCGCCGATGTACCAGCGCGCGATGTCCGAGAGGCCCCCGTACCCGCTCTCGTCGTAGAAGAGCGGCTTGCCGTCATTCCAGAGGGACTGGTGCGTGTGCATCCCCGAACCGTTGTCGCCGAAGAGGGGCTTCGGCATGAACGTCGCCGTTTTTCCCCACTGCTCCGCGGTGTTCTTGACGATGTATTTGAACTTCAGGATGTCGTCCGCGGCGTGCACCATCGTGTCGAAGCGATAGTTGATTTCGGCCTGACCGCCGGATCCCACCTCGTGGTGTGCTCGCTCGAGGATGAGGCCCGCGTCGATGAGCTTGAGGCTGATGTCGTCGCGCAAATCCGCTTGCTTGTCGACGGGGCTCACGGGGAAATATCCGCCCTTGAACGGCGTCTTGTTGGCCAGGTTGCCGCCTTCCTCGGCGCGGCCGCTGTTCCAGGCGCCCTCCACAGAATCCACGGAAAAGAAGCTCGAGTTCTGCTTCACCTCGTAACGCACGTCGTCGAAAATGTAGAACTCGGCTTCCGGCGCGAAGTACGCGGTATCCGCAATACCGGTGGACGCGAGATACTTCTCGGCCTTACGGGCCACCTGGCGCGGGTCGCGGTGGTAGATCTCGCCGCTGCGCGGGTTGTAAATGTCGAAGAGCATGATGAGCGTCCGCTCGACGCGGAACGGGTCGATATAGGCGGTCGACACATCCGGGATCAATTGCATGTCAGATTCGTGGATCGACGCGAATCCGCGGATCGATGAGCCGTCGAACAGTTGTCCGACACTGAAGAAGTCGTTGTCGACGATGGAGGCGGGAATATTGAAGTGCTGCTGCACCCCGGGTAGGTCGGTGAAACGGATGTCGAGAAACTTGACGTCGGTGTCCTTGATGAAAGCGAGGACTTCGGTCGGTTCACTGAACATGCACTGACTCCCTGTTTGTCGTTCGATTGTCGGCCGCACTGTACGGCCAGGAAAAGACTAGACGTGCGCGATTTCGAGACGGTATCGCTCGTGTTTCGCCCATGTTTCGGCGGTCACCTAGGATCGGAACGTGCCCCCAGCCGACCCCGAGACGATGCCCGCCGAGCAGCGCTGGCCCGGGGAACGACTGGGACTGCCAGAATCGGGCCCCCGGTCTGTCGCACGGCCCGGGCGGCGGATCGGAGCGCTTGTCGTGGACTGGGGGCTGAGCGTTCTCGTGTCCGTCGCGTTCTTTCACTATGACGCGTTCGCCACACTCGGCATTTTCGCGCTGACGCAGCTCGTTTTCCTGATTTTCGCGAGCGGCAGTGTCGGGCACTTGCTGTTCCGGATGCGGGTCGTGCCGCTCGCGGGCGGCTGGATCGGCGCGTGGCGGCCGATCGTGCGGACTGCACTGCTGTGCGTCGTCATTCCGGCACTTATTTGGGATCGGGACCAACGTGGTTTGCACGACAAGGCGGCGGGAACGGTTCTCGTCCGCGTGTGACGGTTTCTGGGCTCGCTGCCGAATCACGGGGACGTCAGGAACGGCGCTGGGCGCGGGCCTTCATGGGGTCGATTCCCTTCGGAATCGGCAGGTTGGGGCCCTTGTGCAGGGAGCTCACTCGATTGCTCACCGCGTACACTTCCGCCTTGCTCAGTGCCTTTTTGAACCGGCCGAGCCTGCGCGCGAGTTTGTGGAGCGGAATCGAATTGTCATCCGGCCCGACGTGCAGCACATTCACGGGAACGTTGGGAAGGATGCGGGCGATCTTGCGTCGCTCGTCATCGACCATTTTCTGGGTACGGGTCTCGGGGCCTTCGCCGATGAGCACGACCCCGCCCTTGCCGACCGCGCGGTACACGGCATCCTGCGTCTTCGGGCTGATGGCGATGGGCATTTCGCTTCCCGTCCATCCACGGGGCAGCGAGCTCTTGAGTACCGCACCGACGGCTCCAGGCTGCCCTGCAATTTGCGAATACGCGGCGCGTTCTGCTTTTCGTCCCAAAATGACGAGGAACGCGAGAAGACCGCCAAGCACTCCCGCAACGATCCACAGAATCATGCCGGGTACGTTTCCGGCCGAGAGCAGCAACCCGAGCAGGATTCCGACGAGCACCGGCAGTGCGAATCCGAGGGCCATCCACCAGATCGCCGTCGAATCGTATCGCCGAGTCATTTGGAATACCTGATACATCTGCTTGAGACGGCCGGGTTCCTTCGCGGGCTTCGGGCTTGATGTGCTCGTTCGTGCCATGGCATCAACGATACCGGCTCTACTCCCGCCCATTCTCCGTCTGCCGAATGTCTTCACCGCTCGCGACAAACCGGCACAGCACGCTTCGCGTCGCTGGGAAGCTGAACACGTGATGATGCTCGGCGGATACCGGATTGTTCGAAAACTCGGCTCCGGCTCGCACGCTGATGTGTGGCTCGGCAGCGACGGAAAAGTCGCGGCGGCGATCAAAGTGTATCGACCGGATCCCGAGACTCTCGAAGTCGATTCCCGCCGAATCGACTCCGAAATCGAGGCGCTTGCGCGCGTGTCCCATCGGCACATCGTGCGACTGGACGATCTGGCCACCGCACCCGACGGGACTCCGTGCCTCATCCTGCAGCGAGTGTCGACCTTGAGCCTCGGTCGGCTTCTCGCATCACGTTCGCTCACGCGCGGGGAGGCCGTCACGATTCTTGCGCCAATGGCTCTCGCCGTTCAGGAGTTGCATCGTTCGGGCGTCGCGCACGGTGCCATTCGGCCATCCGCGGTCCACTTCGATGACGACGGAGCGCCCGTGCTCGCCCATCTCGGCTCGGCCGTCGTGTTCGGTGAAATGCCGGCAGACCAGGAAATCTCGAGTGTGCCGCCGGCAACGCTCAATAATCAAGGCTCTGTCGAGAGCGACATCGACGATCTCGTGGCATTGTGTCGAGCGGCACTGGGAAACGGTGTCGAGGACGGCGAATGGCTCGACGGGTTGTCGTTGCGCGATGCGCACACGGTTCCACACGAACTCTCCGAAAGGCTCTTCGAGCTCGCCGCTCCTGCGCCCGTCGACCTCGCAATGGATGGCGCCCGTGATGACGGTTCCTTCCCGCCTCTTCGGCCCCTCGCGTCTCGGGAACGCGAAGCTGGCGCCGACCCTGCCGAAGCGGCGAACGATCGCGCGACAACGTCCCGCATTCAGCTGCTGTTGGCGCTGTTCCATCTCCCTGATTCGGTGTCGCGTTCGATCGCGCGATGGGGGGATGGCGGCTCGCGCGACAGTTTCGCAACCGCGGTCGTGAAACGTCTGGTCGACCTCGTTCGCCCGGTTCGACGAGTCGTGTGGCTGATGGCGGGAGCAGTCGTCGCTGCGATCATCGCGTTTGTCGCGCTTGTTCCCCCGCAGGCGACCAAGGGTCCGGAGTCGGGGCCGGAAGAGAACGCGAGCAGCGCGTCACCGCGTCCTTCGACATTCGCGGCAGACCCGGATATCGCGGGCGAGGATCCGATTCCCGCCGCCAGGGCGTTGCTCGCCGCGCGCGTCGAGTGCTTCGAACTCAGGTCGCTCGGTTGCCTCGACGGAGTGGACCAAATGGGGTCGTCGGCGCTCGAGGCGGATCGGTACCAGATCCGGCTCGCGCAGGAAGGAGGTATTGCCGAGGTCGATCCGGAGTTCCTGGGCGGCAGTGCGGCCTCGCCCAGGGATTCCGTCGTCATTACCGTCGTCGAGAGACTCGGCGACACCGTGTTGCTTGCGGTGAATCGGGCGGAAGCCGACTCCGCGAATGTCCAGGAGTCTTTGTTGCTTCTCGTGCGCAGTGACGGCGCGTGGCGGATTCGCGACCTCGTCGCGTCTCACTCGGGCCAGAACTAGTTCAAGCCGAGTACTCCCTGGAAGTCGCCCGCTTCGAGGCGCTCCTTGACCGCGACGAGGAACCGCGCGGCATCCGCCCCATCCACGATCCGGTGGTCGTAAGAGAGCGCAAGGAAGGCCATCGAACGAATGGCAATGGCGTCGAGACCGTTGTCCGTGACGACGACGGGCTTCTTCGTCACGATGCCGGTGCCGAGAATCGCGGATTGCGGCAAGAACACGACGGGCGTGTCGAAGAGCGCGCCTCGCGATCCGGTATTGGTGACGGTGAAAGTGCCGCCCGCCAATTCGTCAGGTTTGAGTTGATTGTTACGCGTGCGATCAGCGAGATCGGCGATTTCGGCCGCAAGCTGGGCGAGGTTCAGATCGCCGGCGTTTCGGATGACCGGGGTCAGCAGGCCGCGCTCGGTGTCGACGGCGATGCTGATGTTTTCCTGCGCAGGATAGACGATGGTTTCGCCGTCGATCGTCGCGTTGATGATCGGAAACGCCTTGAGCGCTTCCGCCGCAGCGAGTGTGAAGAACGGGAGGAACGTCAATTTGTTGCCGGTCGTCTTCAGGAACTCGGCCTTCACCTCGTCGCGGAACGATGCGACGGCCGTGACGTCGACCTCCACGACCGTGGTGAGTTGCGCAGAGGACTGCATCGATACCACGGCGCGCTCTGCGACGACCTTGCGCAAACGTGACATCGGCACGGTCGTCCCCCGCAGCGGAGAGGTCTCGAGCGTCTTGCGAACGGGAGCGGCACCGCCGGCCGGTCCGGATGTCGCCGACAAGACGTCCTGCTTGCGGATGCGGCCGCCGATTCCTGAACCGCTGATCGTCGACAAGTCGATGCCGCTGTCGTTGGCGAGCTTGCGCACGAGCGGAGTCACATAACCCGCATTGGATGCAGTCCCGGTGCTTGCCGCGGGTGCGGGTGCGGGTTCGGGAGCGGGCTGGGCAGGCTCCGGGGCGGGCTCTGGAGTGGGCGTGGGTGCTTCGGGAGCGACCGGCTCGGGCGCGGGTGCGGGCGCGACCGGCTCTGGCGCGACCGGCTCTGGCGTGGCTGGTTCTGGCGTGGCTGGTTCTGGCGTGGCTGGTGCTGGCGTGGCTGGTGCGGGCGTGGCTGGTGCGGGCGTGGCTGGTTCTGGCGTGGCTGGCTCTGGCGCTGCCGGCTCTGCAGCGGGCTCCGCTGCTGCGGCATCCGGGGCCGCATTGTTGCTTGATCCAGCGTTCGATCCATCGCCGACCGTGGCGAGCGGCGTGCCGACCTCGACGGTCTCGTCCTCGGCTACGAGGATGGCCTCCAGGATCCCGGCAATGGGAGAGGGGATTTCGGTATCGACCTTGTCGGTCGAAACCTCGACCAATGGCTCGTCGACCTCAACGCGGTCGCCGACTTTCTTCAGCCAACGGGTCACCGTTCCTTCTGTGACACTCTCGCCGAGTGCCGGCAGGTTGACGGATTCGCTCATTATGTGGTGCTCCTTAAAACGCCGTGGCTGTCCTAACCAGCATAGTTCGGTTGTTCGATCACATCGCGTGAAGCGGTTTGCCGGCGAGAGCGAGGAACGCTTCGCCGAGTGCTTCGTTTTGGGTCGGGTGAGCGTGAATGAGCGGTGCGATGTCTTCCGGGTAGGCTTCCCAATTCACCGCGAGCTGAGCTTCGCCGATCAGTTCGCCGACGCGCGCGCCGATCATGTGAACTCCGACGACGGGACCGTCATTCACGCGGACAACTTTGATGGAACCCGACGTTTCCAGAATGTGGCTCTTCCCGTTGCCCGCGAGGTTGTAGTCGTAACTCGTGATCTTGTCATCCCCGTATTGTTCCTTCGCCTTGGCCTCCGACAAGCCGATCGAGGCAACCTCTGGGTCCGAATACGTGACCTTCGGGATGTTCAGATCGGAGATGACAACGGGGTTCAGCCCTGCGATTTCCTCCGCGACGAAGATGCCGTGCTGGAATCCGCGGTGGGCGAGCTGCAATCCGGGCACGATGTCGCCGACTGCGTAGACTCCGGGGAGATTGGTGGCGAGCCGCTCGTTGGTGATCACGAAACCGCGATCCATCGTGAGGCCCGCTTCCTCGTATCCGAGGTTCGCGGTGGACGGCCCGCGACCAACGGCGACGAGGAGAATCTCTGCCTCGACGGTTTCGCCGTTCTCCAGCGTCACCACCACGCCGGTCTCGTTTTGCGTAACCCCCTGGAAACGAACCCCCAGCTTGAAGTCGATTCCACGCTTGCGGAAGGCGCGTTCGAACTGCTTGCTGACCGTCTCGTCTTCGTTGGGAACCAAGTGCGGGAGCGCTTCGATAATGGTGACTTCCGCGCCCCACGAGCGCCACACGCTGGAGAACTCGACTCCGATTACTCCGCCGCCGAGGACGGCGACTTTGCGCGGCACGAAAGGCAATTCGAGAGCCTGCTCGGATGTGATGACCCGGCCTCCGATGTCGAGCCCGGGAAGCGACCTCGAATACGATCCCGTGGCCAGAACCACGTTCTTCCCGGTGATCCGGTCGTCGCCGACTTGAACCGACGTCGGCGAGACCAATTTGCCTTCGCCTTCGATGACGGTAATTCCTCGTGCTTTGATGAGCCCTTGAAGCCCTTTGAATTTGCTCGCGACGATGCCCTCGCGGTATGCGGTGACGCCGGCGATGTCGATGCCTTCGTACTGCGTGGTGACGCCGAACTTCGCGGACTCGCGCGCGACATCCGCGACTTCAGCCGCGTGCAACAGCGCCTTGGTCGGGATGCAACCGACGTGCAGGCACGTGCCGCCAAGCTTTCCCTTCTCGATGAGCCCGACGCTCATGCCGAGCTCTGACGCTCGGAGCGCCGCAGCATATCCGCCGCTACCGGCTCCCAGGACAACTAGGTCAAAGTTCTGTTCCGACACCGGGCGACTCCCTCGAGTTTCAGCCTGTTCACGCATCCGTGCGCGGGGTCGCGCGCGGGGGATTGGACCGGCAGGTTTTCCTGCCACCTCGACTTTACTACGCGCGTGAAATTCGCTCTGCCAGAGCCAGAAGCGTGCGAACCGCGACCGCGGTGGGACCCTTGCCCGTGTAACCGAAAGCGGTGCCGTCGTTGCTGGCCGGCCCCGCGATGTCGAGATGGGCCCACGGTATCCGGGTTCCCGCGTCCGTATTGCCAACAAATTCCTGCAGGAACACTCCGGCCAGGAGCATGCCGGCAGCGGTACTTCCGATCTTGGCATTCGCGATGTCGGCGACGTCCGAATTGAGCAGAGGACGCAACTCCGCGGGGAGCGGCATCGGCCAGAATGATTCGCCAACCGACTTGGCGACATCCACAATGTCGGCGACGAGGGACTCATCGCCCATGGTTCCGACGTAGCGGTCGCCAAGAGCGATGCGCGCTGCTCCCGTGAGAGTTGCAACGTCGACAATCGCATCCGGCTTCTCCTCGCTCGCGGCAACGAGCCCGTCTGCGAGAACAAGTCGACCTTCCGCATCGGTGTTGAGAACCTCCACCGTCTTCCCGCCGCGAATGGTCAATACGTCGTTGGGGCGGATTGCCGAACCGGAGGGCATGTTCTCGGCGATGCACAACCACGCGGTGACGCGGATTCCGAGACCGAGTCGTGCGGCGGCGAGTGCGACGGCAAGGACAGTAGCCGCTCCCGTCATGTCGTATTTCATTCCGACCATCGATGCGGGCGGTTTGAGCGATAGGCCGCCGGAGTCAAAAGTGATTCCCTTGCCGACGAGGGCCAAGTGCTTCGACGCGCCCGCTGGGGAGTATTCGACTTTGACCAGCCGGGGCGGCCGCGTTGAACCCTGGCCGACGCCAATGATGCCGCCGAAGTTCCCCGCAGCCAATTCTTTGTCGCCGAAGACCGTCACTGCCACGGGAGCGCCCTCCGCGAGCGACTGGGCCGTCTCCGCAAATGAGGCAGGATAAAGATCCAGCGGAGGAGTGTTGACGAGATCGCGAACGGCGTGCACGGCCCCAGCGACGACGCCCGCGCGCGCGACCAGTTCGTCGTCAACGTTGACCTTCGAAATCACCGTGATGGTGGTGGCCGGCAGTTTTGCCGCATCCTGAGGTTTCGAGCGGTATCGGGTGAAGGAATAGGAGCCGATGCCGGCGCCCTCCAGAATCGCGAGGACATCCTCGCTCGAGGCGGTGGGAAGTGCAATTGCGATGGTCGCGGCACCCGTGAGCTGGCGCGTTGCGGATCCTGCGGCGCGGCGCAAAGCATTGGGCGTCAGCGGGGCAGCCCCGAGTCCGACAAGTGCGACGCTCTTTGCGGATCCGGGTGGAGCGGCAATGCGACGCACTTCGTCTTCCGCGCCGGTGATCCCGATTTCGCTCAGCACCGACCGAATCGGTTCGAGTGCTGCGTCGTCGGATTGCAGGAGGGGGCCGGAATCCGAACTCATGACGCCGACGACGAGAACGTCGGCGGGGATCGAAAGCGCGGAATCGGAGGATACGTGAAGGGCGGCAACGGTCATGGGGCCATGTTATCCGCGAAGTTGGCGTGGATACGGCGCGGGCCTCCCGGGCTGTTCGCTCAGAGCTTGACTTCACGTATCCACTCGGACAGCGTGCCCAAATCGTCGCGGTTAGAGTTGAGGGATGGAAGACCCGGCTGGCCTGTATGCCCTGAACGCCGACGTCAGCGACGTCCCGCTCGGGTTGCCTCTCGTCGCGGGCCTGACCGGGTTCGCTGACGCCGGTGGCGCCGTCAGCCTCTTCACGTCGAATCTCACGGGAACGCTGCAGACCCGGGTCATCGCAACGTTCGACAACGATGCACTTCTCGACTACCGCGCGCGGCGACCCACCATCTACTTCGAGCAGGATCACCTGACGAACTACCAGCCGGCATCCCTCGCGCTGCATTTGGCCACGGATGAAATCGGACAGCAGTTCCTTTTGCTCAACGGATACGAACCCGACTTTCAGTGGGAACGATTCACATCCGCGGTGATCGGCCTCGTCGATAGATTCCAGGCGAAGTCCACCACGTGGGTGCACGCGATCCCGATGCCGGTCCCGCACACTCGTCCGATCGGCGTGACCGTGAGCGGCAACCGGGCAGACCTCATCGAAACCTTCTCGGTGTGGAAACCGCACACTCAAGTGCTCGCGAATGCGCTCCACCTGGTCGAGTACCGCCTTCAGGAGCTAGACCACCCGGTAGCCGGCTTTGTTCTCCTTATCCCGCACTATTTGGCCGACACCGAGTTCCCGGACGCCGCATTCAAGGCGCTCGAGTCGGTAAGTTCCGCGACGGGACTGATTTTTGCCACGGACTCGCTGCGCGACGATGGCCGCGAGTTCATCGAAAAGATCGATAAGCAAGTCGAGGGCAACCCCGAACTCGCACGGCTCGTCGGCACTCTCGAGGAGCGGCACGACGCGTACATGGCGGGAAATCCTTTGCGGTCTCCGTTGATCGATGAGGATGGCGAGTTGCCGACTGCCGATGAAATTGCGGCCGAATTGGAAATTTTTCTCGCGCTTCGCCACAACGGCGAGGACGATCAGCCGCCACCCCGATCGGAATAGAACTGCTGGTTGCGGCGTTGCAGTCGTTGACGCTGCAGGGGATGGTCGCGCACGGCAACGGTCAGGAGTGCGACTCATTCCGTGCAATAATTGAGCACG
>JAHBST010000005.1 GCA_019638975.1 Cryobacterium sp. | reverse complement strand
AGGCCGAGGGTGATTTCGGTTTGCATGTCGGCGAGTTTCTTCTGGATGAGCTGGTTCGCGGCGAGCGGTCGGCCGAACTGCTGCCGGTCGAGAACGTACTGCCTCGCGGTGTGCCAGCAGTCTTCGGCGGCGCCGAGCGCCCCCCAGCTGATGCCGTACCGTGCGGAGTTCAAGCACGTGAACGGTCCCTTGAGCCCGCGAACATCCGGGAACGCGTTCTCCTCCGGGCAAAACACTTCGTCCATGACGACTTCACCCGTGATCGACGCGCGCAGTCCCACTTTGCCGTGAATCGCGGGCGCAGTGAGCCCGTCCCAGCCTTTCTCCAGGACGAAACCGCGGATGTCGCCCGCGTCATCCTTCGCCCACACCACGAAAACGTCGGCGATCGGGCTATTGGTGATCCAGGTTTTCGAACCCGTCAGACGGTAGCCGCCATCGACTTTCACCGCTCTCGAGATCATCGACCCCGGGTCGGAACCGTGGTCCGGTTCCGTCAGGCCGAAGCACCCGATGAGTTCGCCGCTCGCCAGTCGCGGCAAATATTTCTCGCGCGTCGCATTAGTTCCGAACTCGAGAATCGGCACCATGACGAGAGAGGACTGCACGCTCATCATCGACCGGTACCCGGAATCCACTCGCTCCACTTCGCGCGCGATGAGCCCGTAGCTCACATAATTGAGACCACTCCCGCCATACTCTTCGGGAATCGTCGCGCCGAGTAGTCCGAGTTCGCCCATTTCGCGAAAGATCGCGGGGTCCGTTCGTTCATTTCGGAACGCGTCGATCACTCGGGGCGCGAGTTTCGATTGCGCGTAGCGCGCGGTCGCGTCGCGAATCATCCGTTCGTCGTCGGAGAGCTGCTCGTCGAGAAGCAGCGGGTCCTTCCAATCGAAGTCTTGCGGCATGCGTCCAGTCTGCACCAATCGACCTCACGCCCACGGCGAGAGTGAGCGGTTCCCGGCTATTGCGCGCCTATCAATTGGCTGATCCAGTCGAAGCGGATGATGGTGCCGATGGCCACGAAGATCAGCACGTTCAGCGCAACCGTGAACCAAAAGTTTCTCGCGAATTTTTCCTTCCGCGTTTTGTGCCGGAACAGGTTTTGAGCGACGATTCCGCCCGGCCAACCGCCCACGAGACCCAGAAGATGAAGTTGTTCCTCGGGTACGCGCCAGGTGCCCGCGATCGCCGCCCTCTTGTCTTGCCAATACAGCACGAACGACACGACGCTCGTTCCCCCGTAAATGGCGAAAACCCACGCCGGCATTCCCCAAAATCCGACCTCGAGAACCATGATGATCGCGAAACAGGCCACCGCGAGATACCCGATGATTTGTGTGCCGACACGTTGCGCTGCGGGAGCGTGGGACCATTTCCCACCCGTCGCGACAACCCGTTCTGCGCGCAATTGCCCCTCGCGATTGACGTGCGCCTCGTAGGTCACGGACATCCCATCGTGTGGCCGCTCCCCGCCATTCTGGAACGCTTTTATGTGCAGGAAAAGATCCGGACCGCCGTTGTTCGCCTTGACGAACCCGAACCCGCGCTCGTCGTGCCAATTCGCGACGACTCCGCTGAGCCTCACGTCAGAGTCCCACCCATTCGGACTCGCCGGATGTGAATTGCTGCCGCTTCCAGATCGGCACGGTCGATTTGATGCGTTCGACGAGAAGTTCGCACGCGGCGAAAGCTTCCCGCCGATGCGCTGCCGACACAGCTGCATACAGCGCGACGTCGCCGATTTCGAGATGGCCGATCCGATGCACGGCGGCAACGGCAAGTCCTGTCTCGGCCGACACACCCGCGCAGCACTCGGTGAGGATCCTCTCGGCATCCGGATGCGCCTGATAGTCGAGAGAGCGGATGTCGTGGCCTCCGTCGTGGTCGCGAACAACTCCGGAGAACGCGACGACGGCGCCCGACGCGGTCGATTCGACGGCACGTCGGACGCGCGCTTCGTCAATCACGCGATCGGTGATGATTCCAAGGACGGTGGGCACTGTTTCAGTCTGCATCATCAGTAGCGGGCCATGGTGGGCGCGACGGTCATGGCAAAATTGTCGATGCCGCCCGCGAGGTGGCGGACGTTCTCGAACCCTTCTTCGCGCAGCATCCGGAGCGCGGCATCCGAACGCACGCCGTGGTGGCAATACAGGATGACCGGGACGTCTCGTCGGATGCGCTCGAGGTTCGCACCCAGTCGACCGAGGGGCAGAAAATCGGATGGCTCGATCGCCACGATTGCTCGCTCGAACGGTTCCCGGATGTCGATGAGCTGGATCGGTTCGCCGTGCCGCAAAAGCGCGTCAAGGTGTCGCGAATCGATCGTCCGGTCATCCGTCACGTCGTCGACAGCGGCGGACGTCAATCCGCAGAATGTCTCGTAGTCGATGAGTTCGGTGATCGGAGCCCGGCTGTCGTCGGCGCGATAGGCCACTTCCCGGAAGCTCCCGCTCAACGCGTCGTACGTGGTGATTCTGCCGATGAGGGGATCTCCGATGCCCGTGACGAGTTTGATCGTTTCGGCGCTCATGATGGAGCCGATCACCGCGCACACGCTCGGGAGAACTCCGCCTTCCGAGCACGACGGCACCGTGCCGGGTGCGGGCGGGACGGGGAACAGATCGCGGAACGTTGGCCCCTTGCGTGCCCACGAGATCCCGACCTGGCCGTTGTACCGGAGTATCGCGCCCCAGACGAGCGGGACGCCCGCGATCGATGCGGCGTCGCTCGCGAGATAGCGAGTCGGGAAGTTGTCGCTGCCGTCGAGGAGCACATCGTAGCCGGAGAGGAGGGGCAGGATATTGCTCGAGTCCAGCCGCACGTCGTGCAGGTTCACGGTGATCGCGGGATCGAGCGCCGCCACCGAATCCGCAATCGAATCCAGTTTGCTGCGACCGATGTCGTTCATCCCGTGCACTGTCTGCCGGTGCAGGTTCGACAGCTCGACAACATCCGTGTCGACGATGCCGATCGTCCCGACGCCGGCGGACGCGAGGTAGGGGACTACGGCGCTGCCGAGCCCGCCGGCGCCGATCACGAGGACTCGCGCGTTCGCAAGGCGTCGCTGAGCCGTCTCATCGAAGCCGGGCAGCGCAAGCTGTCGGCTGTAGCGAGCCAATCGTTCGGGAGGGAGTTTCGGACCCGGCGCGACGACGGCTTCCAGTGAACCCACGCGCGCCTCCCTGATGACCGCGGACGGATGTCCGTCCGGCTTTCAGTCTATTGAGCGCGGGCGGACCGAGTCGCGGTCTCCATGGCCCCCGCGATGGCACTATCCGGGGCCGAGCCGTTGCCGATCGCGACACCGGCGGCAAACCCCACGAGGAACGTCGTGACGGGCGCGGCGGGGCGAACGACCGCTCGCGCCGCCTCGCCGGCAAGCCCGAGAATGTGGTCGATGTCGAGCTCGACATCGTTCAGGTTGAGAGCGTCCTTGAGCTTCTCGGTCCACGCGTCGAGAGCGGAGCGTTCATCGTCATTCATGGTGCATTTTCTCCCGGTCTGCTGAGATCGTCGGTGCGAAGTCGTTCAATGGTGATGATTCCACTTCGGGCGCGATCGCGCCGAGTCGAGTGGCGTCATCCCAGGTGTCGACATCCGAGGTGGCGCCTGCCGGCACGTCGACCGGAATGAGCGCGAGATCGCGAATGAGCGTCGATACCGGCAACGATTCGAGCGTATCGCTTGCGAGGCGGGCGAGGAGGATCGCGGCAAGCCGGTCCGATCCATAGAGGGCGGCAAGCGGCTGCCGGCGGCCTTCGGCGTCGATCGCGATGGCGCCATCCGACGACGGATGTTCCGACATCGCGCCGAGCAAGGACGGAACAGCCAGGTCGACGTGAGGCATGTCGCATGCGAGAACGAGGGTGAACTCGCTCGGGGTAGTCGAGGCGTGCGTGAGGGTCCGCACTCCTGCCGCTATCGCGGCCGACGGACCCGAATACGGCGGATCCTCGCGCGTGCGAAGAATCTCCGCCGCATCGAGTCGACCGGATGGCGGGCCGACGATGACGGTGCGACGCGCGACGCGGGCGGCGTTGACGGTACTTTCCAGAAGAGTCATCCCGTCGATGGTGAATTCCGATTTCGGGCGCGAGCCCAAGCGCGACGAACGCCCTCCCGCCAGGATGATTGCGTCGATCAGCACCGCTTCCCGCCTACGCCCGGCTCACGAGGAGAGGAGTTGGCGCAAAACATATTGAAGGATGCCGCCGTGCCGGAAGTACGCGGCTTCGGCGGGAGTGTCGATGCGCACGCGCGCGTCGAATGTGCGCTCGCCGCTTTCCGTCGCGACGGTGACGGTAACCGTGTCGGGAGTTCGGTCTTCTCCGTCGAGACCGGTGATGGAATACGTCTCTTCGCCCGTCAGTCCAAGCGACTCCGCGGTGTCGCCGTCATGGAATTGCAAAGGTAGGACTCCCATTCCGATGAGGTTGGACCGATGGATGCGTTCGAAACTCGTGGCGAGCACCGCTTTCACCCCGAGGAGCAGCGTGCCCTTCGCGGCCCAGTCGCGCGAGGAACCCGAACCGTATTCCGCACCGGCGATGACGATGAGCGGTATCCCGTCCGCGATGTACTTCCGGGACGCGTCGAAAATGCTCGACTGTTCCCCATCGGGGAAGTGCCTCGTGAAACCGCCTTCGACCCCGGGTACGAGCTCATTGCGCAAACGAATGTTCGCGAAGGTGCCGCGGATCATCACTTCATGGTTGCCGCGGCGAGAGCCGTAGGAATTGAATTCACGAGGCGACACCCCGCGCTCTTGCAGCCATTGCCCCGCGGGGGAGTCGCGCTTGATGCTGCCGGCGGGAGAGATGTGGTCCGTCGTGACCGAATCCCCCAGCAGTGCGAGAACTCTCGCATCGCGGATGTCGCTGAGCGGTTCCGGCTCTCGCGGCATGCCCTCGAAATACGGTGGCTGCCGCACATAGGTCGACGTGTTGTCCCACGCGAACATGTCGGCATCCGGAATGTCGAGGCTCTGCCAATTGTGGTCGCCCTCGAAAACGTTCGCGTATCCCTTCGCGAACATGTCGGCTTCGACGACTTCGCCGACGACCGCTTGCACTTCTTCGGCGGAGGGCCAGATGTCTCGCAAGTACACGTCCTGGCCGTCCTTTCCCTTCCCGAGCGAATCGGTCAGGAGGTCGGTATTCATCGTGCCGGCGAGCGCATACGCGATGACGAGAGGAGGGGATGCGAGAAAATTCATTTGCGTCTGCGGATGGATCCGGCCCTCGAAGTTCCGGTTTCCGGACAGCACAGCCGACACATTGAGATGGTGGTCGTCGACGGCCGCTTGAATCTCGGGGATGAGCGGGCCGGAGTTTCCGATGCACGTCGTGCAACCGTATCCGACGAGATCGAACCCGAGCTGATTCAGGAAGGGTGTGAGTCCGGCCTTGTCGTAGTAGTCGGTTACGACTCGTGAACCGGGGGCGAGGGACGTCTTCACCCAGGGTTTCGAGCTGAGGCCGAGCTCGACGGCCTTCCGGGCCATGAGCCCTGCTCCGATCATGACTTCCGGATTCGAGGTGTTCGTGCACGACGTGATCGCAGCGATCACCACGTGGCCGTTGTCGATCGTCGTCGTCGCGTCGCCCATCGTGACCGTGACGGGGTCCGACAGCCACGGGATCTCCTTCTGTTTCACGGAACGATTGATGGGTGCCGAGTTGTATCCGACCGATTCGAAAGCGATCGGGTCGCTTGCCGGGAAGGACTCGTCCGACGCTTCATCGAGGCCGGAGAGGACCTCTGGCGCTTGAGAGCCTTCCGTCAGGATGGCGCTCACGACTTTGCGGGCCTTCCGGAGCGAAATCCGGTCCTGCGGACGCTTGGGACCCGCGATGGACGCCTCGACCGTTGCAAGATCGAGTTCGAGAACCTTCGAATAATCGGCTTCGCGATCCGGGTCGTGCCACAGGCCCTGTTCCTTCGCATAGGCCTCGACGAGGGCGACCTGGCTTTCGGATCGCCCCGTGAGCCGGAGATAGCTGAGGGTTTCCTCGTCGATGGGGAAAATCGCGCACGTCGAACCGTACTCGGGACTCATGTTTCCGAGAGTCGCCCGATTGGCCAGTGGCGTCGCGGCGACGCCGGGGCCGAAGAATTCCACGAACTTGCCGACGACTCCGGTCTTGCGCAGAAGCTCGGCGACCGTGAGCACAAGATCGGTCGCCGTCGTGCCTGCGCCGAGGGAGCCTGTGAGTTTCACGCCGACCACGGGCGGCACGAGCATGCTCATCGGCTGGCCCAGCATCGCGGCCTCCGCCTCGATTCCGCCCACTCCCCAACCGAGGACTCCGAGGCCGTTGACCATCGGGGTATGCGAATCGGTACCCACGAGGGTGTCGCAATACGCTTGAGTCGTACCGCCTCGTTCTCTCGTGAACACGACCCTCGACAAGTATTCGAGGTTCACCTGGTGGCAGATTCCCGTGTCCGGCGGCACGACGAGGAAGTCATCGAACGCTTGTTGCGCCCAGCGCAGCAATTGATACCGCTCCTGATTGCGCTGAAACTCGAGATCGGCGTTGATGCGAAACGCTTTCGGAGTGCCGAAGGCGTCCGCGATGACGGAGTGATCGATCACGAGTTCCGACGGGATGAGTGGGTTGATCTTCTGCGGGTCTCCGCCGAACGCAGCCATCGCATCCCGCATCGCGACGAGGTCGACGACGCACGGAACGCCCGTGAAGTCCTGAAGTAGAACGCGAGCAGGCGTGTACTGAATTTCGGCACCATGGTCGGCTCCGGGGTTCCAGTCTGCGACCGCACGCACCTGGTCGGCGGTGACGAGAGTGCCATCCTCGTTGCGCAGGAGGTTTTCGAGCAGAACCTTGAGACTGTAAGGGAGACGCTCGGATCCGGGGACCGCATCCAATCTGAAGATCTCGTATTTCTTGCCACCGACCGTCAGATCGCTTTTCGCGCCGAAGCTGTTCATCGCCCATTCCTCCATCAGACCGACGGAGGTGAACTCACCGCCGACGGTGATCGTTGTCCCCATGCTGCGCTGTTCCCGGTGAAGTGTCAACGCGGCCTGCGGCGGTCGAGGGCGAGGAATAGGCTGGAACGAAGTGGTCTATCGAAAGCGAGGCCCGAATGGCGGACACACGACGTCCGGCAAAATCAGGTACGACCGTGAAACGCAAGGGCGAATCGGCCGATGTGCTTCGCGGCTACTACGAGCAAATGGTTCTCGTGCGCGAGTTCGAGCTTCGCGCGAGCGAAATGTATGCGCGAGCGAAAATCGGCGGATACTGCCACCTCAATCTGGGTGAAGAGGCCACGGTCGTCGGCCTCATGGCTGCCCTCCAGGAGCGCGATTACCTCTTCACGACCTACCGGGATCACGGTTACGCCATCATCCGGGGAATGGACCCAGGTGCCGTCATGGCCGAATTGTTCGGCAAGTCGACGGGTGTCGTCGGCGGCCGGGGCGGTTCGATGCACATGTTCGACTACGCGTTGCGGATGATGGGCGGCTACGGAATCGTCGGCGGCCAAATTCCTCCAGCGACGGGCGCCGCGTTCGCGATCAATTATCGAAGCGAGGCGGGAAAGGATGCCGAAGCGGTCATGTGCCTCCTCGGAGACGCGACCACCAACATCGGCGCGTTCCACGAATCGCTCAACCTCGCGGGACTCTGGAAGCTCCCGATCGTCTACGTCATCGTGAACAATCGTTTGGGGATGGGCACGCCGGTCGAGCGTGCGTCTGCCGAACCGGACCTCTACAAGCGGGGTTGCGCGTATCGCATCCCCGGAGTCCGAGTGGATGGCGACGACCCGATCGCCGTGCGGGATGCCGCGCTCGCCGCGCTCGAGAAGGCGAGAGTCGAGCGGCAGCCCGCCATTCTGGAGACGATGAGTTTTCGTCTCAAGGGACATTCCGTCGTCGACCCCGCTCGATACCGCTCCACGGCGGACAACGAGGAGGCGCAAGAGAACGACCCTGTCCCCGCGTTCAGGAACCGCCTCCTCAACGACGGCGTCCTCGACGCGGCGGCAGCGGAAGCGATTCACGATGCCGTGGAGGCGAGAGTGACGGCGGCCGTCGACTTCGCCGACTCGAGCCCCGATCCCTCACCGGACGACCTCTTCGACTTCGTCTACGCGACTCCGGTCGCCAATGCGTCTCGCGCATATCCCGGCGACCCCGTGATGGCGACCTCATGACCGAATTGTCGTACCGCCAGGCGCTCAATGACACGCTGCGCGCCGAGTTGACGCGCGACGAGAACGTCTATCTGATCGGCGAAGAGATCGGCGTCTTCGAGGGTTCCTACAAGATCACGGCCGGACTCCTGGCCGAGTTCGGACCGAAGCGCGTCGTCGACACGCCGATCTCCGAGGAGGGCTTCACGGGAGTGGCGATCGGGTCGGCGATGCTGGGTCTCCGCCCGGTGGTCGAGATCATGACGCTCAACTTCTCGCTCATCGCGATCGATCAGATCGTGAATCACGCGGCGAAAATGTACGGAATGTTCGGCGGGCAAGTCCGCGTGCCCATGGTCATCCGAACTCCGGGGGGTGGCGGTCAGCAGCTTGCGGCAACGCACTCGCAGAATCTCGAGGTCTGGTACGCGCACATCCCGGGGCTCAAGGTTGTCGCACCGTCCAATCCTGCGGATGCCAAAGCGCTTCTGACGGCCGCGATTCGAGACGACGACCCCGTGCTTTTTCTCGAGAATCTCGCGCTTTACAACGCCAAGGGCGAGGTTCCGGATGGCGAGCAGGTTGGCGAGATCGGGAAAGCCGCGGTCGCTCGCGAGGGATCGGACATCACGGTCGTAAGCTATTCGCGCGGCGTCGTGACGGCCCTCGATGTGGCCGAGCAGTTCGCTTCGGACGGCGTGTCGGTGGAGGTCGTGGATTTGCGAAGCCTTCGGCCCCTCGATCGAGACACGGTGTGCGAGTCTGTGCGAAAGACGAGCCGGGCCGTCATTTTCGAGGATGATCTCTTGAGCTACGGGATCGGCGCGGAAATCTCGGCGACCATCGGAGAGGGCGCTTTCGACTGGCTTGACGCGCCCGTGCGGAGGGTGGCGGCCGCGGAAGTTCCTCTGCCGTATTCGAAGCCCCTCGAGTCGGCGGCCATGCCGGATGCTGCCGCGCTTTCGAAGGTCATCCGCGAAACGCTCGCGGCATCCGGATTCACGGGGGGTCGACGTGGTTGACGTGGTTATGCCTCGCTTGTCGGACACGATGGAGGAGGGCGAGCTTTCCAAATGGCTCAAGAACGTCGGGGACGCGGTCGAGAAGGGTGACGTCCTCGCCGAGATCGAGACGGACAAGGCGACCATGGACCTCGAGGCTTTTGACAGCGGGATTCTCGAGAAGCAGCTCGTGGAAGCGGGAACGGTCGTGCCGATTGGCACTCCGGTTGCCGTGATCGGAGACGGAAGCGGTGCGAACGAGGCGCCGGCCAAGGCTCCGCGTGCCAAGGCTCCGCGTGCCACTGCAGGGGAGAAGCCTGGTGCGAAGGAGGACGCTGCCGCGCAACAATCGACACCTGACGGGGACAGAGATCCCGAACCTCTGGACGAAGAAGCAACCCGACGACCGGGACGATCGTCTGCGCCGTCGTCGCAGCAGAGTGAAGAAATGGGCTCTGCGCACAGCTCCAGAGCGCGCATGTCACCGCTCGCTCGCAAAATCGCGAAGGATCACGGACTCGACCCCGCGACCATCATCGGCTCAGGTCCGCAGGGCCGAGTGATTCGCGCCGACGTGGAGGCCGCGATCGCCTCCAGCCCACCGGCCGGCGCTCCCGCACGTCGGGATGCCGGCGAGACGGTCAGGGACGACGAAGTGGTGCCGGTCAATCGCATCCGCAAAGTCGCGGCGAAGCGGCTCACCGAGAGTCAGGCGGTTCCGCATTTCTTCCTCACGAGCGTCGTCGCGGTAGAGAAGTTGCTGGATTTCCGCACCGAACTCAACGAGAGTTTGGAGTCTCACGGCACCAAAGTGAGTGTCAACGATCTGTTCGTGCGTGCTGCGGCCGTGACGCTGCGACGGCATCCGGAAGCGAATTCGTCATGGAACGACGACAGCCTGATTCGCCACGCTCGCGTGAACATCGGCATAGCGGTGGCGACGGATGCCGGACTGCTCGTCCCCGTCGTCCACGACGCCGACACCAAGGATCTCGGGTCGATTGCGCGCGAGACTGTCGCGCTTGCGGGCAAGGCGCGGGACGGAAAACTCAGCCCTGACGAGATGAGCGGCGGAACTTTCAGCATCTCGAATCTCGGAATGTTCGGGATCGACCAGTTCACGGCGGTCATCAACCCGCCCGAAGCGGCGATTCTTGCGGTGGGAGCTGCGGTCCCCGTCCCCATGCTCCGCGACGGGCATCTCGTGGAGGTTCCGAAGCTCAAGATCACGCTCACCGTGGATCACCGGGTGATGGATGGGGCCGTAGCGGCCGGATTCCTGCGCGACCTCGTCGCCGCGCTCGAACATCCCTTGCGCCTCATCGTGTAGCCCGGTCATTTTTCACTGCCATCGCTCGCGGGCGCCGCACCCTCATCGGCGTAACCTGAATTTATGGTCACGGAGTGCCTGGGTGCCCGCAGAATGTGTGATCCCGCATGAAAGCGGGCCAGCGAATCGGCGCGGCCGTCCGAAAGCTTCCCCCTGGCGCATTCGCGTTCGTCATGGCGACCGGCATAGTCGCTGCGGCGTTTTCACTGGTTGACCAGCCCGCAGTCACGATGACACTGCTGGTTGTTGCCGTCGCTGGTCTCGTCGCACTCCTTGCCGCGCTCGTGTGGCGAATCCTTCGCCATTGGAAGCTGGTTTACGCGGACGCGCGGAATCCCGCCATTGCCTTCGGTTACGCAACCATCGTCGCCGCACTCAATGTCGTCGGAGCGCTGTTCTTTTCATTTGCGCCCCTTGTGACGGTCGTGCTCTTGTGTTTGAGCGCGCCGTTCTGGCTTCTGCTTACCTACGGAATAGCCGCCGGACTGATGCTTGGTCCTCAAGAAGGACCTCCCGCGCTCAAGGCGAATGGAAGCTGGTTCATTTGGGTGGTCGCAACCCAGTCGATTTCCGTTGTGACGGGCATCATCGATCACGGACTCGAGTGGAATCTCCTCGGGCTTATCGCCGTGGGGATGTGGAGCATCGGCGTCATCCTGTACATCGTGCTGACCGTGATCATCACTCTTCGGCTTTTGACGACGACCCAGGACGCTTTCGGCATCCGGCCGACGTATTGGGTTTACATGGGCGCAACCGCGATCACGGTGTACGCGGGCTGGTCGATCCTGAGCCTCCTGACAGATCTGCCCATCATGCAAGCGACCCACGATTTCGTTTCCGGCTTCACCTTCATGCTGTGGGCGTTCGGCGTGTGGTGGACGCCCCTTTTGGTGATTTTCGGGCTGTGGCGGCACGCCGTGAAACGGTACCCCGTCAATTACGAATCGGAATTGTGGAGCATGGTCTTCCCGCTTGGCATGTTTTCGGTCGCGAGCATCCATCTCGGCCAACTCCTGGGCCTGCCCGTCGTGCACGATATGGGAGTCATTTGCACGTGGATTGCCGGTTTGGCCTGGATTGCGGTGGCGATTCTCATGATTCGATCTGCGCTTCGCAACCGCGACCAAGAGCAGACGACTACAGAAAAGATAGCGGCCGCCCGGTAGACTTTCTTCCGGCTCCCCGTGTGGCGCCATCCAGGCCAACTCCCCCAGGACGGAAACGTAGCAAGGGTAACCGGGCTCTGGCGGGTGCGCGGGGGGCCGCTCCCTTTAAGCTGGACGAGTGGCTCGCTCCATTTACATCACCTCGGCCGAAGGAAACACGGGCAAGTCGACGGTGGCTCTCGGTGTGCTCGACACGCTGACCCGATCCATTGAAAAGGTGGGAGTCTTCCGACCGATTGCGCGGTCGAGTAGCGAACGGGATTACGTACTCGAGCTGATGCTCGAAAACGACGGAGTCGAGCTCGACTACGAGTTGTGCGTCGGTGTGGGATACGAGGATGTCCACAACAACCCCGAGGCCGCGCTCGCGACCATCGTCCAGCGATTCAAAGCCGTCGAGGCGTTGTGCGATGCCGTCGTCATTGTCGGGTCCGATTACACGGATGTCGGCAGCCCCACGGAACTCGGATTCAACGCACGAGTTGCCGCAAACCTCGGCGCGCCGGTCGTCCTCGTGCTCGGCGGACGAGTCGGGGAGCGTCTGGAAGCCCGCACTCCGGATGCGCTCCGTCAGCTTGCCGAGGTGTCCTCCGCCGAATTGCTCCACGAGCACGCGACGCTGCTCGCCGTCATTGCCAATCGTGCCGACCCCGATCATGAGGACGAGATCCGGGAGAGCATTCGCGCGGTGGTTCCCGGTGTTCCCGTGTGGACGATCCCGGAGAACCCCGTGCTCGTCGCCCCCACGATCCGATCCATCATGGACGCGACGGGCGGGACGCTGCTCAAGGGCGATCCCGAACTCTTGAATCGCGAAGCGCTCGGAGTGGTTGTCGCCGCAATGGGAATGAACAATGTTCTCCCACGTCTCATCGAAGGCTCAATCGTCATCGTGCCCGCAGATCGCACCGAGGTATTGCTCGCTGTCCTCATGGCGAACGAATCCGGAACCTTCCCGTCGCTCGCGGGCATTGTTTTGAACGGCGGATTCGAGCTTCCTGAGCCCATCGATCGGCTCATGGAAGGCATCCGATCGACCCTCCCGATCATCCGCACGGAACTCGGCAGCTACGACACGGCGGTTCGCATAACGCAGATCCGACCGCGGCTTGCCGCCGATTCTCAGCGCAAGCTCGATACGGCGCGAGCGATGTTCGAGCAGAACGTCGACTCGGGCGAATTGCTCGGACTGCTCGATGTCGAGCGGACTCCTGTCGTCACTCCGCTCATGTTCGAATTCGGCCTCGTCGAGCGCGCTCGCGCGATCCGCCGACACATCGTGCTCCCCGAGGGAGACGACGACCGGATTCTGCGCGCGGCCGCGACCGTGCTGACTCGCGGCATTGCCGAATTGACGATCCTCGGCGAGGAGATCGAGGTTCGCTCCCGAGCGATCGGTCTTGGCCTCGATATCCAGGCGGCCCACGTGCTGAGCTCGTTTGACGATGTTCTCCGGCTCAAATTCTCGGAGGAATATCATCGACTTCGAGCCCACAAAGGTGTCACTCTGGATCGGGCTCGAGACACCGTCACCGACCCGTCCTATTTCGGAACGCTCATGGTGCAATTGGGGCTCGCCGACGGGATGGTTTCCGGGGCGGCGCACACGACGGCGCACACTGTCCGTCCCGCGTTCGAAATCATCAAGACAAGGGACGGCGTATCCGTTGTGTCGAGCGTATTTCTCATGGCGCTCGCAGATCGCGTGCTCGTATACGGCGATTGCGCGGTCATTCCGGACCCGACCGCTCAGCAATTGGCCGACATCGCCGTCTCGGCATCCGAAACGTCTCTGCAGTTCGGCATCGAGCCGCGCATCGCGATGCTGTCCTACTCGACCGGCGAGTCGGGCACGGGTGCCGACGTCGACAAGGTTCGCGAAGCGACGGCACTCGTCCGGCAGCGACTGCCGCATACTCCGGTCGACGGTCCGATCCAATACGATGCCGCAGCGGATGCCGCGGTCGCCAAAGCGAAATTGCCCGAATCGGAGGTCGCGGGGCGCGCCACAGTTTTCATCTTCCCGGACCTCAACACCGGCAACAACACATACAAGGCAGTTCAGCGCAGTGCAAATGCGGTTGCGATCGGGCCGATTCTGCAGGGGCTGAGACTACCTGTGAACGATCTCTCTCGTGGCGCTACCGTGCAGGACATCGTGAACACGATCGCGATCACCGCAATCCAGGCGCAGGCCGCGCGCCCATGATGTCCGGCGCGTCCACGCGGGTTCTCGTCATCAACTCGGGATCGTCGTCGCTCAAATACCGTCTCATCGATGTCGCCGACGAGCGCACGCTCGCAGCCGGCCTCATCGAGCGCATTGGCGAACAATCGCCTCTCGCCGACGAGTCCGCGCCCGATCACACCGCGGCATTCGGCCTCATGCTCGAGCGATTGAAAGGGCACGGCGTCGATCTGGGGGAACCGCTCGCCGCGATCGGTCACCGCGTCGTCCACGGTGGAGAGCGATTCGTCGAGCCGACGCTCGTGACGGCCGAAGTCAAACGGCAGATAGCGGAACTCTCCGCGCTCGCACCCCTGCACAATCCGCCGAACCTCATGGGAATCGACGCCGCGGAAGTGTCGTTTCCGGGTGTGCCCCAGGTTGCGGTTTTCGATACCGCGTTCCATCGGACGCTGGCACCGGTTGCACGCACCTACGCGATCGACTCGGCGCTCGCGGCGGAACATGGCATTCGCCGGTTCGGTTTCCACGGGATTTCTTTCGAGTACGTGTCGCGCGAAGCAGCGCGGCAAATCGGTCGGCCCCTCGAAGAACTGAAATTGATCGTGCTCCACATCGGCAACGGCGCGTCCGCGTGCGCGATCGACGGAGGACGCTCGGTCGAAACCTCGATGGGCATGACGCCTCTCGAAGGGCTCATGATGGGCACGCGCGGAGGCGACATCGACCCGGGCGTGCTTTTGCACTTGCAACGAGAGGCAGGACTTTCCTGGGACGAGATCGACTCGGTTCTCAATCACGGAAGCGGCCTTCTCGGTCTCGGCGGCTTCGGCGACATCCGAGATGTTCAAAGTGCCGCAGGGCGCGGCGATGCGCGTGCGGCGCTCGCCGTCGATGTCTACGTCCACCGCATCCGGAGCTATGTCGGCGCGTACCTTGCGCAATTGGGACGAGCGGATGCCATCGTGTTCACGGCCGGAGTCGGAGAGAACAATGCTTCGGTGCGGGAGCGCGCTCTCGCCGGACTCGAGGGTTTCGGAATCCACGTCGATCAGAGCCGGAATGAGTCACCTTTGCGCGGTCCGCGAGCAATTTCCGCGGAGGGCGCGAGCGTATCCGTGCTGGTCATCCCCACCAACGAAGAGCTGGAGATTGCCCGGCAAGCGCATGTTCTCGCCGGCTGACCGGACTCGCGCGCTTTCGTGACCCTAGAAAACGGGGGTACAAACCCGTTTGTGTCCCAGTACGCTCCTTTCTAAGCAAAGTACCTGGTACTTGATTTCGGACCGGCAATACTGCCGTCGGAACGATGGTGCCAATTCGGGGGAAGGGGTACAGCGATGGGTGGATCAGCGAGGGCAAAAAGGGCCAGGATCATGGCGATTCTCGCCGGAGGCCTGGTGGTCGGGGTTGGCGGTTCGTTCACTCTGGCCAGTTGGACCGACAGCGAATGGGTCTTCGCCGGGGATGGAACCGGTGGTCCCGGCGTCGGCACATCGACGTTCGAGGTGCAACAGGATGCGAGCAATCCGGGGCCAGGAACCTTTAGCGACTTCGAATCGAATCCGGGCGATTCGCTCGCGTTCGGAATCGGCGCACTTGCGCTGTCGCCGGGGGACACGAGCTATGCGCCGGTCGCTCTTCGCACGACGGCGGCGTCCATCGCAGGGTCCCTTGACCTCCTGGGTGCTGTCGCCGCAACGGGGGTGACGGCGACTGCGCCGTCGGTGCTCGATGGTCCGGGCACAGGATTGTGGAGCGCGCTCAGACTTCACGTCGTCGTCGACGACAGCCCTTACACGTGCGACGCCGCGGCGATGTCATCGAAGACCGACGTGATCGCCGCGGATAGTCCGCTGTCGACCGCGGGCACAGTGACGCGGACTCTCTCGGCTGCGTCGGGAAACACGCAATACTACTGTTTCGCGATCACGCTGCCCGTCCCTGCAACACCGGGCGACTTCGACTCGCTTCAAGGTCACGTTGTCGCGCCGGCGTGGGAATTCGCGGCGACGTCCGACTGAAATCGGACGCCTCGGCGAGTTAGGCGATGATGACGAGAGTTGGGGGTGACGTCGCCCTCCGAGTCGTGAAAAGCGAGCACGATATCGCAGCGGGCACCATTCCCGCTCCGGGCGCGGCACGGCACCCCGTGAAGGAAGCGGTAGTGACGCTTGCCGGCCTCATCGGCGCTTTGAGCATTCTCTGGTTCATCGTGGCGTCCGTCGCCGGCGTGTCGATCATCATCTTCGCGACGGGATCGATGGCGCCGACGATTCCCACCGGCAGCGCGGCGCTTGTGCGGGAGGTGCCCGCATCCGAGATCGACGTTGGCGACGTGGTGACCGTCCAGCGGCTGGGATCACGGCTGCCCGTGACCCACCGCGTCGTTTCGGTTTCGCCCGACTCGGACGCGGCCGACGGACGCATTCTCGTCCTGCGCGGCGATGCCAACGTGTCGAACGATACCTTCCCCTATCGCGTGACGGAGGCGAAAGTAGTGGTTGCCGCGATTCCCGTGCTCGGGACGATCCTCGCGATCGCCGGCAGACCCGCCGTCACGGGAGTCCTGACGATCGGCGTTGCCGCACTCGTCGTGTGGGCGTTCTGGCCCACTCGCCGCTCCGCCCACCGAGCGCCGACAGGGTCGGGACCATGACGAGCAAACGCCGGAGAGTGCTTCGCGGGGCTGCGTGGATCGCGGCGAGTGCGGCGATCGCAACCGGCCTGCTCCTGGCATCCGGGAGCGCTCAAGCCGCGTGGGTGTCCCTGACCGAAAACGGGCTCCCCGGACATCTTCGCTTGCTTTCAGATCCGGACCCGAGCTCGCTTCTCGCGCTCAGTCCGGGTGCACCGGTGCAGTGGCAGATCAAAGCGGATCTCGACGACACCTACTCGCCCCTCACGATCCAGTTCCAGCGGGATGGTGAACTGGCGGCCCGGCCGGACGGGTTGTGGCTGCAAGTGAAAGCGTGCGACGTCGAATGGCAGAACTTTCCGACCGCACCCTCGTGCGCGTCGGCGGTCACCGTTCTGACGTCGCGGCCCGCCGATTCGCCGACGCTGGGCCCGAGCGGGATTTCCGGTCCTCTCGCGCCATCGTTCACGGTCGGGCCGATGTGGCATAGCGTCGGCAAGTTCCTGCTCGTGACGATGTCGCTCCCGGATACCGCCGAAGCGAGAGCGGACAACTCTCTCATGGGGCTCACCGCCACGCTGGGGGTGGGGCTCACGGTCATCGGTGACCAGGTACCCCCTCCAGTGACCCAGCCCACGGGACTCGCCTATACGGGGTCGGATGCTCTCGGGACGATGCTGTTCGGCATCGGCGTGCTCGGGCTCGGAGTCCTCGTCCGCTCGCGCACGAGGCGGTCTGCTTCGCGGCACGTTCGAGGAGCGCAGTCCTCATGACGATTCGAAAGAGCAATCGGCTCATCGGATTCGCGGGACTATCGGTGGCCTCCGTCGTCGCTCTCGTCGCGCCGGGCATCGCGCCGACGGCCGCGTCGTGGGTGGATGCCGAATGGGCATTTGCTTCGCTGGGAACGACCGCGTTCGATTGCGGAAGCGACACGGGCTATGAAACGACCGCCCGCGGACGTTTTCTGTCCGGCGGGGTGCTCGGAGTGGACCTCGATGCGCTGGCCAGCCTGAACGGTGTCTCGGCAACGAGGACGGGATCCTCGTCGCCCGTGTTCTCGCCTGCGGGGGCCACTCACGTTCCGGGCGGTCCCGATCGGGACACTTACCTCAACCCGCTTGATGTCACTGCGCTCGGCGCGATCGGGATCGACTTGAGTGGATTCACGGTCGGTTTGCCCGCGGGATCGGCGGGCGCCACCAATCAGTACGCTCACGTGACGGATCTCGGTTTCTCTGCCGGCGCATCGGGACTCGTCACCGACGACGGAGGAATTGGCGTGTCGCCGAGCACGCCCGACGGCGACTTGCCCGAACCCGCGAGCGTCGAACTCAGCTCCCTCCTGCCGTCTGCCGCAGGAATTGCGGATGTGGCGCTCCACATCGGCGCGGTCGCGGCGAGTTCGACCCTGGATTGGTGTTCCGCGCTCGAAAGCAGCGTCTGGGGCGACGGAACCGTGGATGGCACCGATCGCAGCTACGGCATCGCCGGACTCGATCTCGCGGTCGAGAGTCCACTGATCGCCGGACTCGTGCCGACCGTGCAGGCAGCGATGGCCCAGGTGAATTCGGCGGTCGCGAGCGAACAGGGTCCAACCGGAAGCATCGCCCAATCCATTCGGGGGACTCTGACCGGCGCCGGCGGGGTATTGGAAGGCCTCGACCTCGGCTCGAGCTCGGGAAGCGTCACCCTCACGGCCCCGGATTTCACCGCGTTGAGCGGATTGCTCTCCGGTCCGGGTGCAATTCTCAGCGACGGCGTGGTGACTCTCGATCTGGCGGATCCTGACGGAACCATCGTCGTCGACCTCGCCACGCTCGTGGGCGGCCCCGACCAATTGAACAATCTCGCGCCGAACACCGAATTGATCATCAACTCGGCGGTCATCGACGACATCACGGCGCGAGTCGGCAGTCTCGTGCAGGGTTGGATCGACGACGTGAACGATGCCCTTACGGCTGCGATCGGGGGTATCCAGCTGCACGTGGATTTGACAACGCGCGTGGGAATCTCGAGCCTCGGCATCGACATCATTTCGGTGGAGACGTCGCTCGATTCCAACCTCGGAGACGTCATCGCTCCGTCCGGACCGCCACCGGTCCTCTCCGTGAGCGCGACGGCTCTCAGCCTCGGTCTTCTCGGTAGCGTCGTCGCGGGCATTCTGAACACGCTTGGACTGGGCTCGCTTGCGGGACTGGTGTCGGGAATCAATTCGAGCGCAACCCTTCCCGGGGAGCTCCTTGCCGCGATCACGGCTGTGATCAACGATGGGTTCACGTCGGTTGTGAGCACTCTCGTCAGCGACCTCGCAACCACGGCGTCGCAAGTGGCGAGCGGGCTCGGCACGGCTCTGGGGCCGCTCCCCGACGTCGTCTCTCTCATGGTCAATGTGCAGCCGGATCAGCCCGGAGCGCCGAGCGGAGTCGGATACGACCCTGGCAGCCCGCCGACGATCAGCCCAGAGTATGTCGTCACGGCCTTGCGGCTCGGATTGCTCGACGGGATTGTCGGCGCTCCCGTGTACGTGAACCTGGCGACCGCGTCGGCCGGCACGAACCGTCTGCTCCCGTGACGCCGGCGTGCCGATGAGCCCGGCGGTTCGTCGGCGCCGGCCAGTAGCATGGGGTGGTGGTCACCGCCCTGTATCGCCGCTACCGGCCCGAAACCTTTGCCGAGTTGATCGGCCAATCGCAAGTGACGGAACCGCTCATGACGGCGCTGCGCACGAATCGCGTGAATCACGCCTACTTGTTCAGCGGCCCGCGTGGCTGCGGCAAGACCACGTCGGCGCGCATCCTTGCGCGTTGCCTCAATTGCGTCGAGGGGCCAACCGATACCCCGTGCGGAAAGTGCGCCAGCTGTGTGGAACTGAGTCGAGACGGCGGCGGTTCTCTTGACGTGGTCGAAATCGACGCTGCCAGCCATAACGGAGTCGACGACGCGCGCGACTTGCGGGAGCGCGCCGTTTTCGCGCCCGCGCGCGACCGGTTTAAGATTTTCATTCTCGACGAAGCGCACATGGTCACGCCGCAAGGTTTCAATGCGCTTTTGAAGATCGTCGAGGAGCCCCCGGAGCACGTGAAGTTCATTTTCGCCACCACCGAGCCCGACAAAGTGATCGGCACCATTCGCTCTCGCACGCATCACTACCCTTTTCGGCTCGTGCCGCCCGCGCAAATGCTCGAATACGTGCAGAGTTTGTGCGAAAGCGAGAATGTCACGGTCGCACCGGGAGTGCTGCCGCTCGTCGTGCGCGCGGGCGGAGGGTCCGTTCGCGACACGCTGTCGCTGCTGGACCAATTGATGGCCGGATCCGAGGGCAACGCAATCGAGTACGAACGTGCCGTGTCACTTCTCGGCTACACACATTCGGCCCTTCTCGGCGAAGTCATCGATGCGATCGGAACGCACGATGCCGCTGCCGCATTCGCCGCAGTCGATCGAGTCATTCAGACGGGTCAGGATCCGCGGCGCTTCGTCGACGATCTTCTCGAAAGGCTTCGTGATCTGATCGTCGTCGCGGCCACCGGCGGGGGAGCGGCGGCGGTGCTTCGCGGGATCCAGCAGGACGAATTGGACCAGATGGCCGTGCAGGCATCCCGATTCGGCGATGCCGAACTCAGCCGAGCTGCGGATGTCGTCGGCGCCGCCCTCACGGAAATGACCGGTGCCACGTCGCCGCGATTGCATCTCGAGCTCATGATCGCGCGGATTCTCGTGCCGGCATCGGACGCTACGGAACGCGGGACTCTCGCTCGCGTGGAACGGCTTGAGCGACGAGTGGGCGTGGAGCAGGCGCCGTCGCCGGACGAGCGTCCCGAGAAGCCGCTCCCCGAGGAGCGCAGTGCGCCCGTCGACGGTGTCATATCCGAGGAGCCGGTTCGCGAGACGAGCGGTGCGCGTGTCGAGGGCGTCATGCCCGAGGAGCCGGCCACTGAGGATCCCGGAGCGCGTGTCGCCGGAATCGGTCAGGTCTCGTTCCAACAGCTCGTCGACTCCTGGGCCGAGATCCTGGATGCCGTAGGAAAGAAGAAGCGCGCGGCCTGGGCGGTCGCCTTCACGTCAAAGCCGATGGGATTGAAGGACGATGTTCTCGCGCTCGCATTCCCCAGCCAGAACGATGTCGAGAACTTCAAGAAGCAACAAGCCGCCGATCAGAGCGTGAGCGAAATTCTGCGGCAAGCGATCATCGATGTGCTCGGCATCCGGGTCAAATTCATCGCGAGGCCGGATGCTGCCGCAGCCCAAGCAGCCCCCGACGAGTCCGCTGAAGTCGAGGAGGCGCTGGATGCGCGGGCAGCCGAATCAGTCCCGCCTGCGATTTCTCCCGCCGCGGAAGAGGAAAGCGGATGGGCGGTGGCCGAGATCCCGATGGGCGAGCAGGAGCCGACGTCCGGAGCCCGGCAAAAGCCGCCCCAGTCGCCAGGAGAGAGGCGCGGCGCCAAACCGGATCCCAAACCCGGCGCCAAACCGGATCCCAAACCCGGCGCCAAACCGGATCCCAAACCCGACGCAAAACCGGATCCCAAACCCGACGCAAAACCGGATCCCAAACCCGACGCAAAACCGGCGACGAAGTCGAACGACGCTCGTGGTGACTCTCGCGCTGCGGCCCCCAGGGCTGAAGCCTCGGCCCCCGGCACCGTGCCTCCCGAAACGAAGCAGCGATACGGCGAGGCCGTCGTGCGCGAGATCCTCGGAGCGAACTTCATCGAAGAACAAGCGGTCACGCCGCGCGTCACACCGACTCGGGAGGCGTGACAAGTGTACGAAGGAATCGTTCAGGAACTCATCGACGAACTCGGCCGGCTCCCCGGCATCGGGCCGAAGTCCGCTCAACGCATCGCGTTTCATATTCTCCAGACCGAATCCTTCGATGTGTCCCGCCTTGCCGAAGTACTCGTCGAAGTGCGCGATAAGGTGCGGTTTTGCGAAGTGTGCGGCAACGTCACGGAGCAGGAACGTTGCCCGATCTGCCGAGATCCGCGACGCTCCTCAGCGACGATTTGCGTCGTCGAAGAGGCGAAAGACGTCGCCGCGATCGAGCGCACACGCGAGTTCAAGGGGCTTTATCACGTACTGGGCGGTGCGATCAGCCCCATCGACGGTGTCGGTCCCGACGACTTGCGCATCCGCCAGCTCATGCAGCGGCTAGCGGACGGATCCGTGACGGAAGTGATCATCGCGACGGACCCGAACCTCGAGGGCGAGGCGACGGCGAGTTACTTGAGCCGTTTGCTCGTGCAACCGAACCTGCGGGTCACGCGCCTGGCGTCCGGATTGCCGGTCGGGGGAGACCTCGAGTATGCGGACGAAGTCACTCTCGGGCGCGCTTTCGAGGGTCGCCGCGTAGTACAGGGTTGACGACCGGTAGAATTCATACTCCGCCTCTGAATCATCCGGGAGCCCCATGAGCCTCATCGTGCAGAAGTACGGCGGCTCCTCGGTTGCGGATGCCGTGAGCATCAAGCGCGTCGCCAAACGGATCGTGGAAACCCGTAAAGCAGGCAACGAAGTCGTCGTCGTCGTCTCAGCGATGGGGGACATGACGGACGAACTCGTCGACCTCGCAACCGAAGTCGCGCCGCTTCCCTCCGGTCGAGAACTCGACATGCTTTTGACGGCGGGCGAACGCATCTCGATGGCACTCCTCGCCATGGCGATCAAGGCCATGGGGTTCGAAGCGCGATCGTACACCGGCAGTCAGGCCGGCATGGCCACGGATGCCCGGCACGGCAGCGCGAGAATCGTGGAAGTGAATCCGACGCGCATCCGGGAGGCTATCGACGCGGGGGCCATCGCGATCGTCGCGGGATTCCAGGGATTCAATCGGGGCACGGGCGATATCACGACTCTGGGACGAGGCGGTTCCGATACGACCGCGGTAGCGCTCGCAGCGGCTCTCGGCGCGGAAGTCTGCGA
Source organism: Cryobacterium sp. (assembly GCA_019638975.1). Classification (GTDB taxonomy): domain Bacteria; phylum Actinomycetota; class Actinomycetes; order Actinomycetales; family Microbacteriaceae; genus Terrimesophilobacter. The sequence goes on along the minus strand of JAHBST010000005.1, from coordinate 30,983 downwards.
GATCTACACCGACGTGGATGGTGTTTTCACGGCCGATCCGCGAATCGTTCCCGCCGCGCGCAAGCTGACGCGCATCACGAGCGAGGAGATGCTCGAGCTTGCCGCAGCCGGAGCGAAAGTGCTCTACATTCGCGCAGTCGAATACGCGAGACGGCACGGGGTGACGATCCATGTGCGGTCGTCGTTCAACAATAATGAGGGGACGCTCGTCGTCAATCCGAAGGACGGAGACACCGTGGAAGAAGCCATGATCGCGGGGATCGCGATCGATCTCGGCGAGGCGAAGATCACCGTGGTCGGTGTTCCGGACATCCCGGGCAAGGCCGCAGAAATCTTCACGATCGTCGCCGCGACGGAAGCGAACATCGACATGATCGTGCAAAACGTTTCGGCAGCCGATACGGGGTTGACCGATATTTCGTTCACGCTCCCCATGGCGGACGGCGCCCGCGTCATGCAAGCGTTGCTCGCCGAACAGGATTCGGTCGGATTCGAGAGCCTCCAGTACGACGACCAAATCGCGAAGCTCGCTCTCGTCGGCGCGGGCATGCGAACGAGTTCGGGCATTTCGGCGAAACTCTTCACCTCGTTGTACGAAGCGGGAGTGAACATCGAAATGATCTCGACGAGCGAAATCCGGATTTCGGTCGTCACGCGCGCCGATTCCATCGAGGAAGCCGCGAGAGCCGTGCACTCGGCGTTCGAGCTCGACGGCGACGAACCGGCAGTCGTTCACGCAGGAACCGGACGATGAGCCGCGGCGTGAGGGTCGGTGTCGTCGGCGCGACCGGTCAGGTCGGCGGAGTCGTGCGCCGGTTGTTGGCGGAACGGAAGTTTCCGGTGGACAGCATCCGCTTTTTCGCGTCCGCACGATCGGCAGGGTCGACGCTTCCCTGGCAAGGCACGGACGTTGTCGTCGAGGATGCGGCGACGGCCGACCCGACCGGTCTCGACATCGCAATCTTTTCGGCGGGCGCCACGACGTCGAAAGCGCAAGCGCCGCGGTTCGCGGCAGCGGGAGTGACGGTCATCGACAACTCATCGGGTTGGCGCATGGATCCGGACGTGCCCCTCGTCGTGAGCGAAGTGAACCCTCACGCGATCGCGGAAATGCGAAAGGGCATCATTGCGAACCCGAATTGCACGACGATGGCGGCCATGCCCGTGTTGAAAGTCCTCGACACCGAGGCGGGGTTGCGCCGCCTCGTGGTGAGCACGTATCAAGCCGTCTCCGGCGCAGGACTTGTCGGCGGCGAAGAGCTGCTCACTCAAGCGAAGGCCGCGATCGAACAAGATGCCTCCGCCCTCATTCTGGATGGGACCGCGGTCGACTTTCCGCCCGCGTCCACCTTCCCGCGCACGATCGCGTTTGACGTCATCCCTTTTGCGGGAAACCTCGTGGATGACGGTTTGCTCGAGACCGACGAAGAGAAGAAGCTGCGCAACGAAAGCCGCAAGATTCTGGAACTGCCGCACTTGCTCGTGAGCGGAACCTGTGTTCGAGTTCCCGTTTTTTCGGGGCACTCGCTGTCGATCAACGCTGAATTCGATCGTCCGATTTCGCCCGCGAGGGCCATCGAGTTGCTGAGCACTGCCGAAGGGGTCCAACTCTCCGACATCCCCACCCCGCTTCAAGCGGCGGGCACCGATCCCAGTTATGTCGGTCGCATTCGGCAAGACGAGGGCGTACCGGATGGCCGTGGTCTCGCGCTCTTCATCAGCAACGACAATCTGCGCAAGGGTGCAGCTCTCAACACAGTGCAGATCGCAGAGCTTCTCGCAGCATCCCTGACCCGGGCCTGAGCAAACGGTCCCCGGCGGGGAACACTAAACTGGATGGGTGAGTCCAGCGAAACCGATCGACGTCGTGCTCATCGGCGGCGGAATCATGAGCGTCACTCTTGGATCGATTTTGAAGCAAGTCGAGCCCGGCTGGACCATTCACCTCTATGAGGCTTTGCCCGAACTCGCTCTGGAGAGTTCAAATCCGTGGAACAACGCCGGGACGGGCCACTCGGCCTTGTGCGAGTTGAACTACACGAAAGATTTGCCCGACGGAACTGTCGATATTTCCAGTGCCGTCAAGATCAACGAACAATTCCAGATCTCGCGTCAGTTCTGGTCCTATCTGGTGAAAAAAGACTTGCTCCCGGATCCGGAAAACTTCATCAATACGGTGCCGCACATGAGTTTCGTGTGGGGCGAGGACAATGTCTCGTTCCTGCGTCGGCGGTTCGATGCCCTCAAGGACCACCCGCTGTTCCTCGGCATGGAATACAGCGAGGACCCTGCCGTGATCCATTCGTGGGCGCCGACAATCATGTCGGGGCGGCCCAAAGCGCAAAAGTTCGCGGCAACTCGAATGATTGCCGGCACGGATGTCGACTTCGGTGCTCTCACTCGCGGCCTCGCGAGCTATCTCACCGACAACGGCGCCATCATCAGTACGGATGAGAAAGTCACCGGGCTCTCGCGGGGCAAGGATGGCGTGTGGACCGTGAAATTGCGCCGCACTATCGGCAAGTACACCTCGCGCGCTCGTGCTCGCTTCGTTTTCGTCGGCGCGGGCGGCGGTGCGCTCTCGCTGCTCCAGAAGTCGGGAATCCCGGAAGCGCGGGGATACGGCGGTTTCCCCGTGAGCGGCCAATTCCTCCGCACGGACAACGAAAAACTCGTCGCGAAGCACCATGCGAAGGTCTATGGCAAGGCGTCCGTCGGTGCTCCGCCGATGTCGGTGCCGCACTTGGACACGCGCATTGTCGACGGACACAGCAGTCTCATGTTCGGTCCGTACGCCGGATTCACTCCGAAGTTCCTGAAGACCGGCTCGTGGCTCGATCTGCCGCTGTCCATCCGCTTGGGCAACATCATTCCGCTTCTCGCCGTGTTCAAGGACAACCTCGACTTGTCCTGGTATCTCGTCACGCAACTCCTGGCCAGCCGCAGAGCCAAGTTCGCCGCATTGCGTGAGTTCATGCCGGATGCCCGGCCCGCAGACTGGCGATTGATCACGGCGGGGCAGCGCGTGCAGGTCATCAAGAAGGACGCGAAGAAGGGTGGAATCCTGCAATTCGGAACCGAGGTCGTCACGGGTGCGGACGGCACGATAGCGGGACTCCTCGGGGCATCCCCCGGAGCGTCGACTGCCGTTCCGATCATGCTCGAACTGATCGATCGCTGTTTTCCGGATCGAAGCGAAGAGTGGGCGCCACAGATTCGCGCGATGGTGCCGAGTTACGGAAAAGCGCTGTCGTCAACCCCCGCCCTCGCGGGGAAGACTCTCGCATCCACCGCGAAACAGCTCGAGCTCAGCAATCCGAGTTAGCCCCAATTCGGGGGACGAAATGATTGATTTTGCAGGGTTTTTGGGAGAAACACCCTGCCAACGGGGTACAGTGACTCGCGGTTAGCTGTCATACTCGGGTCACGCACAACCCGAGCGGGAGATACCTGACGTGTCGATCGGACTACCGGCCCACCTAGCACCGCAAGCCGTTCGGCGATCCTTCGTCACCGCGCAACACACCGTAGCGTTCACGCTCCTGACCATCGCCGCACTGTCGACGCTCGTCCTTCAAGGTGCCCGGCCGGGGGACACGGTTTGGCCGGCCGCGCTCGCGCTGCTGCCGTCCATGGCGCTCCTGCTCTTGCGCAACACGATGAAGACCGAACTGTGGTGCCTCGCATACCTCCTTGTGACGGGAATCGGCATCCACTTGCATGCTCTCATTCTGCTCAGCGGGCCCATCGCCATCTCGGAGGGTGACGGTTTCTCGTTCCTCGCGGTGAAGGTCGCTCTCATCATGATCGGCGGTTCGGTCATGGGAATTCTCGCGGGCCTGGCGTGGGCTGTCGCGGGATACATCGTGGCCGAACTCGCGATCGGGCTCGCCCAGGTTGAAACTGGTCAGCAATTGCACCTGGACTATGCCACTGCAGTGGCTCTTGCGGGCACTCTGATCATCATCCCGCTCATCGCCTTCAACAGCCGACGGCAGTCGAGAGCCGAGCCCCGACTTCACCGAGCCGCCCAGGATGAACAAGTGGCCGAACTGAGGTACCGGATCGAGGTGAAGGCTGCCGCTCTCATGCACGACACCGTCCTTAATCATCTCTCCGCTATCGCGGAGTCCGCTACTGATCAGCTTGAACCGGTTCTTCGCGAGCTCGTTGAGCGCGATGTCAATTCGATGATGAGCGAAGAGTGGCTCGCAGACCCTCCCACGTCCGCTCATCGGCAGGCTCGGCTCGACTGGCAGCACAGCGGACTGTTCAGCGCCATTCAGGAATCGCGGCTTCTCGGACTCGACGTGGACGCGACGGGAGATCTCGCCGCAGTCGGTCGACTGGAGCGGGACGCATCCGTCGCCTTGGGGCTCGCCGTCAAGCAGTGCCTCGTGAACGTGTTGAAACATTCGGGGACGCAGCACGCCGAGGTCGCCGTCTACGGTTCGGAGGACTCCGTATCGGTGATGGTCGTCGACAACGGTGTCGGATTCACGGAAGCGGCGACGGGCGTCGACCGGCTGGGGTTGAAATCATCGGTGCGCAAGCGAATCGAACTCCTGGACGGCCACGTGAATGTCTGGTCGACGCCGGGACGCGGCACATCCATCATGATCAAAGTTCCCGTGGAACCCGTGCGATTGAACGGCATCGCCGCGGGGAACGGGGTAGAGCCGTGACCGCGCTGGAACGTACGCGCCAGCAACTCGATCCTGTCGGCGCGTTCGGCAGCCGGCCACTGTCGATCATTCTGCCGTGCGGGGCATTCCTTTACGGTCTCGCCATGACCCTGCGGACGACGGACCAGATATCGAATGGGATGCTCGCGTTCCTCGCGCTCGTGTGGCTCGCTACTGCGTCGGCGACGGTCGTCGTCGCGACGTCGCCGACGCGTGCGCCGTTTACCCAATCGTCGCATCTCGTCACGCAATTGTTCGCTCTCGGTGCCGCCGCGCTGTGCGTTGCCAGCCAGTGGGGTTCGAACGTCTTCATCCAGGATGACTTCGGGCCGATGTCGCTCGGCATCCTGCTACTTGCGCTCGGTCCTTACCGTCCGGCGACCGAGCTCGCGACCGGCGGCGTCCTGTCGGCAATCTTTGTGGGCTTCGTGACGCTCCTGGAGGTTCCGCAATTGCACACCACGGTTCCGCCGGTATCCTACGTGCTGGTTGGAATGACCCCGATTCTCGCACTCGCGTTCGCATCATCGAGCTATTCGGGAGGACTGGTCGACTCGCTCGAGCGCTGGCGGGCTCGAGCAATTCAGAGCGCCACGCAGCGAACGAATCGCCTCCGCGCAGGCATCACGCGAACGGTGCAGCGCGATCGCGTCATGATTCTCAGCCAGGATGTCCTGCCGTTCTTCAGTTCCGTCCTCGAGCACGACACCTTGAGCCAGGAGGATCGGGAACGTGCGCGCGACATTGCCGATTCGATTCGGTCTCTCATGGTCGCGGAAGCAGATCGCACGTGGCTCGAGGTCGTCGCCGGCGACGACGGTGTGTCCAAAGACCAAATGAGCGGCTCCGTCGTCGACAAGGCGGGTCGAGCATCCTGGATGATGACCGACCAGCGCACGGTGCTTCGGGCGATCATCGTCGCGATTCTCGAGGAACCGAGATTTGTGCGAGGAAGCCTGAAGGTGACGATTGCGGGCACGGGGCCGGTCTGCCACGGCGTGCTCGCGGCGAGCGTCGACGATGAGGACTTCCTGATTCGCTCCACGCTCGCACCGTATTTCGCGGTCATGCGCATCGTCTTCTCCACCTTCAAAGTCGACTTCCGACGGCCATCCCTGACACTAAGGTTTTCCTATGAGCAGCGCTGAACCGAGCACGGCTGCAACCCACGGCGCTGTCAACGATCGCGCGCCCATCCGACTCGCCATTCTGGACGACCATGAGGTTCTGCTGGACAGCCTCGGGAGCTGGATCACCGCGAACGCGCCGGACTTCACTCTCACCTTGAGCGCGCAAACGTGGCTCGAACTCGTGCACAGTGACAATTTCCCGACGGAACTCGTGCTCATCGACTTTCAACTCAAGGAGTCGGTATCGATCGAAGCCCGAGTGAGGACATGCCGAGCCGCCGGGGCGAAAGTCATCGTGCTGAGCAGCCTCGACACTCGGGAGGCGAAGGATCGGGCGCTCGCGGCTGGAGCAGCGGAGTTTCTGTCCAAGTCCCTTCCCATGCAGGCTGTCATGGATGCCGCGCGACGCGTCATGGGCATGGATGTCGGGTCACCCGTCCACAAGGACTGGCGGCCACTGCCCTCGGGCGCCGTCAATCAGGTGAAGCCCAAACTGAGCAAAGGCGAAGAAGAGGCCTTCCGTTGGTATGTGTCAGGCTTGAGTACGGCGGATGTCGCCGAGAAGATGAACGTGCAGTATGAGACGGCCAAGACCTATCTTCGCCGTGTTCGCGAGAAGTACGCGAAAGTGGACAGGCCAGCGAGCAAGAAGGCCGAACTCATTCGACGCGCAGCAGAGGACGGGTACCTGGAGTAATGGCGAAGCTTTACTTTCGCTACGGCGCGATGAACAGCGGCAAGAGCACGAACATGCTCCAGGCCGCTTTCAATTATGAGGAGCGCGGACAGCAAGTGCTCCTCGCGAAGCCTCAAATCGACACGAAGGGAGACAGCGACATCGTGTCGCGACTCGGAGTGCGACGGCCGGTCGACTTTCTGATCACGCCACAGGATGACGTCATGGAATTGTTCACTCGGGAACGTGAGCGACTCGAATCGTCGAGCGGAAAGCCCTTGAATTGCCTTCTCGTCGATGAAGCCCAGTTTCTCAGCGAAACTCAAGTGGACGATCTTCTCCGAATCGCGATTCTGAAGGATGTCCCGGTTCTGGCCTACGGCATCCGAACGGACTTTCAGACGGTCGCGTTCCCGGGAAGCCGCCGACTCCTGGAGATCGCCCACTCTCTCGAGGAACTGAAGACGATTTGCCGCTGCGGGCGCAAAGCGGTTTTCAATACCCGCATGGTGGAGGGAAACTATATTTTCGACGGCGATCAGGTCGCGATCGAGGACGGCGTCGAAGTCGTCTACGAGTCTCTGTGCGGGGCCTGCTACCTCGAGGAAAGCGGTGGACGGTTCAATCGGTCGCGGCGAGTGCTCGCCGAGCCGCTCGGATCCGCATATGACTCCGCGCCGGATGCAGACTTCACCTAACGGCTCGAATCAACTTTGAGTCGGGGTAGCGGGATTTGAACCCACGACCTCTTCGTCCCGAACGAAGCGCGCTACCAAACTGCGCCACACCCCGATGGTGTATCCGACGTGACCTCGCCGCCTGCCGGACCTGATCAAGAATAGCCGAAATCATCCGCCGTCAATGTCACGACGACCGCTTCGGGCGGGCATGCGAACCGCACGGGAGCATAAATCGACGTTCCCACTCCCGCAGACACTTCAAGATAGGCGGCATTGAACGCGTGGTGCCAGACGTGCAATCCGTTCGCGTATTCCCTGGGCAGATCGCAATTCGTGACAAGTGCACCGATTCCCGGGACCTGCACTTGACCGCCGTGGGTGTGCCCCGCGAAGATCACGTCGGCCCCGTGATTCACGAAAGAATTCAACACGCGCTGGTACGGGGCATGAGTGAGCGCGATCGTAACCGGCTGAGGCCCGTCGCGGTCGGCCTGCCACCCGACGTTTTCCCTCATCTCGTCCAGTTCTCCCGGCAATTTGTCGAGGCGGTCCCACTCTTTGTGCGCGTCGTCGACACCGACGAACTCCAGGCGCGAACCGTTGATCGTCATCGCCCGTGCCGTGTTGTTGAGATTGAGCCAGCCGAGCGACTCGAAGAACTCCTCGAGCGCTTCCGTGTCGAGTCGAGTCGACGGACGCACATCGCCGCGACCGTCGCGAAAATAGCCGAAGGGGTTCCTGGGCGTCGGCGCGAAGTAGTCGTTTGACCCGTGCACGAAAACGCCGGGAATTCCGCCGAGAGGTTGGAGCGCGCGCTCGACGCCTTCGAGGCCACGCGAGTGACCGAGGCTGTCGCCGGTCACGACCACGAGATCGGGTTCGTAATCGGTGAGCGACCTCAACCAATCCTGTTTGGCCGTTTGCCAAGGTGCCATGTGCAGATCGGAGAGGTGAAGCACGGTGATGGGCCGTGCGGCAGGGTCCAGGACGGGGACGGACTCCCGGCGCACGGTGAAACGATTGCGCTCAACGAGCGCACCCCAGGCGAACGCGCCAAGGGCGGCGGAACCGAGGGCAGCCAGCGCCGCCCCCGCGATTCGCGCACCCCCCGCTGCTGTCACGGAGTGCAGCCCGGCGGCGCGACGCCATCCGCGTTGCTGCCGATGGTCAGCGTGACGGTGCTCTTCATCGAAGTGCCCGTGCCACCCGCCGGATCAGAGTATTGAACCTTGCAGTATTGGAACGGGTTGGCGACATGGACCCAGGCGTACACGATCTTGCTCGCCGAGAATCCGAGGCTGACGAGTTCATCGGTCGCGCTAGTCGGGCTTTGGCCGACGAGGTCGGTCGGCATTTCGACGTACAACGACCCGTCGCTCGTGTAGATCGTGATGTGATAACCCTTCGACACCCTGACTCCTGCGCCGGGATTCGTCTTCGCGACGGTTCCGATCGTGGCCGAAGAGTGCACGGTCCCGCTGATCTTCACATCGAATCCGAGGCTCTCCAGCAGAGTCTGCGCATCGTTCGGATCCATCCCGACGAGCGAGGGAATGGCGATGTTGCTTCCGCCGAGCATGCTGGAAGGCGGTTGCGGGAATGCGCCGCCGCCGTAAGTCGCCGTGAGCGACGCGATGAGCGGCTTGAAGATGGCGTGGCGCGCGAGAGCGCCGTTTCCTCCCGGCAATTGGATCAATCGAAGCGGCTGGTGGCCGACGATGTTTCCGACCCAGACGGCGAGAGTCACTTTCGTGCTCGAGCCCAGCATCCACGTGTGGTACGAGTCGTCAGTGGTTCCCGTCTTGCCGATGAGCGGGATCCCATTGTGCGGATTGGAGAGTGAACCGGTACCGCCGTTCACGACGCCCTGCATGGCCTTGGCGACGCCGGCTGCGATGTCGGGCGTGATCGCTTGATGGCAATTGGGTTGCTGTCCGCCGAGATCCGTGCCGTCCGGGGCGACGATCTTGTCGACGGCGATCGCCGTGCAGAATACTCCTTTACCCGAGATCGTGGCGACGGCGAGCGCCATCGTCAGCGGGGCGATCTCGTTCGTGCCGAGCACGGAGGTCGGGAGAGTGCTCAAGTCGGCGCCGTCCGCGCGATGGACTCCCATCGACTTCGCGACATCGCGAATCTGACACAAGTCGAGTTGTTGCGCCATCGACATGAACGCCGCGTTGATCGATCCGGCGGTTGCGGCCATTACCGAAACCGGCCCGGCATTTCCACCCGAGTCGTTGCGTGGCTTGTACTTGCCGACCCACGCGCCGCCGTCGCATTCCGCGGGGAAGCTCGTGAACTCCCGCTGGTCGCCATCGACGATGTCGCCGAGGCCGCGACCGTTCTGGAGCCAGTCGGTGAGAGTGAATATCTTGTAGGTAGACCCGGTTGGGAATCCGGACGATCCGCCATAGTCCTGGTCGGTGGCGAAGTTGACGGCTGTCGTCGTGAGCGGGTCGCCCTCGCCCGTATCGTTGAAGGTCTTGTTTTGGGCCATGAAGAGGATGCGCCCAGTCCCCACTTGCGTCGACACAGCGACCGAGCCCAGCTTGAACCGCTTCTCGCCCCGAGGAGTGTAGGACTGGAGTACGGATTCCGCGTATTTTTCCTTCTTCAAATCGATCGTCGTGTAGACGTTGTATCCGCCGCGGTCCCAATTGGCCTGACGCTCGTCGGGAGTCGCGCCGAGCATGGTGAAGTCCTTCACGGACTTCAGGATGTAGTCGCAGAACGTCTTCGCTTCAGCCGCGTACGTGCATCCGCTCGTAGGGTCCGTGTAGTCGACGTAGTCCGCGATTGGAGTGTTGACCGCTTCCTGATATTGGGCTTCCGTGACCATTTTCAGGTCGAGCATGTTTTTCAGGATGATGTCCCGGCGGTCTTTGTTCGCCGGGTATTTCGAGGGATTGTCGAGGTTCCGGTCGTTGGGGAGCTGCACGATCGCGATCAGGCTTGCCGCTTCCGCGAGAGTGACCTTGTCGGCGGTCGTATTGAAGTACTGCCGCGCGGCCGCCTGGATTCCGTAGGTGTTGCCGCCAAATCCGGTGATGTTGAGGTAGGCGAGCATTATCTGATTCTTGGTGTAGTTCTTTTCGAGACCGATCGCGAGCTTGGCCTCCTTGAGCTTGCGGTCGAGGCTTTGAGCCTGGGCCTCCGCGAGCGCCTTCAAGCGCGCTTCCTTGGTCGGCAGCAGCAGCGCTTCCTGAATGTTCACGTTCTTGACGAGCTGCATCGCGAGCGTCGAAGCGCCACTGCCGATCGCATTGCTCGAGAGGTTTCCGATCGCCGCGCGGATGATGGACTGCATGTCGACACCACCGTGTTCGTAGAACCGCCTGTCTTCACCGGCGACGAGAGCGTCCTTGATGAGCGGCGAGACCTGATCCCAGGCAACCTCTTCACGGTTCTGCTTGTACACCTCGGCGAACGGCACGTATTGCCCGCCGCTCTTTCCCCACAGGACGTTCTTCTGCGACAGATCGCCGATCTCCATGTAGTCGGGAAGAGCTTCGAAGACTCCGATCGACGCGTTGGTCGTCATGCTCGTCACAGCAAGCGCAGGGGTGACCAGTGCGGTGATCAGGATGCCAGCGACGGCACTCAAACTGACCAGTCCGGCAATCGCAGAGAGCACGCCGAGAGGCTTGTTATTTTGGCTGGGCATAGGATACAGAGTAACGGGTGAACGGCCCGGGAAACCTGAATGGATGCCGTGATGCCGCGCTGGGAATACCTGACTACGCCACTCATCGTGCACAACACCGCTGCGATTCTCAACAATTGGGGCGACCAGGGCTGGGAACTCGTGCAAGTGGTTCAGGGGCCCGAGGGCGGGCTCGTCGCGTACCTCAAGCGCGAGGCGGCACGAGATGAAAAAGATGGGAACGCCTGATGTCAGCATTGGATGACCGGTTGACCGAGCTTGGACTTGTCGTTCCGGAAGGGTCGAAGCCCGTTGCCGCCTACATTCCCGCGGTCGTGAGCGGAAGTCTCGTCTACACCTCGGGCCAATTGCCCATGGTGGACGGGGTCCTTCCCGCGACCGGAAAAGTGGGTGCGGAGGTTGCGGCGGACGACGCGAAGTCGCTCGCCCGCACGTGCGTTTTGAACGGTCTTGCCGCCGCGCGCTCCGCGATCGGGTCCCTCGACAGGATTACTCGCGTCGTGAAAGTCGTCGGTTTCGTCGCCTCAGATCCGTCGTTCACCGGGCAACCGGGGGTCATCAACGGCGCATCGGAACTGCTTGGCGACATTTTCGGGGAGGCTGGCCAGCACGCGCGCAGTGCGGTCGGTGTTGCCGTGCTGCCTCTCGACGCCCCCGTGGAGATCGAATTCGTCTTCGAATTCGCCTGATCCGTCGCCCGGCACCGTGCAAAACGGTCGTCGCAGGCGGCACCCAGCTACTTCAGCTTGTCGGTGATGACTTGCATGACCTGGGTATCCGCGAGCGTCGTCGTGTCGCCGATCTCCCGACCCTCGGCGACATCCCGAAGCAGTCGTCGCATGATCTTGCCGGATCGCGTTTTCGGCAGTTCCGTCACGATGTAGATTCGCCGAGGCCTCGCGATCGCGCCGATCTGTTCGGAAACCTGCGCCTTGAGGATCGCTTCCGCTTCCTCGGCGGTCTGCGCTTCCGCTTGCTTCGCGCGGAGGATCACGAATGCGACGACGGCCTGGCCGGTCGTGTCATCCGTGGCGCCCACGACCGCGGCCTCCGCGACGATCGGGTGGGAGACGAGCGCAGATTCGATTTCCATCGTCGACAAGCGGTGACCCGAGACGTTCATGACATCGTCGACTCGGCCGAGCACCCACAATTCGCCGTCCGAATCCAATCGTGCGCCGTCGCCCGCGAGGTACATGCGCCGGTTGGGTGAACCTTCGAAATCGAATTTCTCCCAATACGTTTCGATGAAGCGTTCGGGGTCGCCCCAGATCCCGCGCAACATGGAGGGCCACGGTTCCGTGACGACGAGGAGGCCGCCATTGCCGTTGCCGACTTTGTGACCGGTCTCGTCGAGCACATCGACGGAGATTCCGGGAAGCGGCACTTGCGCAGATCCGGGCTTCGTCGAGGTGATTCCCGGCAGGGCCGACACCATGATCGCGCCGGTTTCCGTCTGCCACCACGTGTCGACGACGGGGGTCGTATTGCCGCCGATGATCTCCCGATACCAGATCCACGCTTCGGGATTGATCGGCTCGCCCACCGATCCGAGAACGCGCAGCGAACCGAGGTCGAATTTCTGCGGATACTCGCGCCCGGTCTTCATGAACGATCGGATCGCGGTGGGCGCCGTGTAAAGAATTGTTACGCCGTACTTCTCGATAAGTTCCCACCAGCGGCCGGGGTGCGGTGTATCGGGTGTTCCTTCATACATGAGCTGGGTCGCGCCGTTGGCGAGCGGGCCGTAGACGACATAGCTGTGCCCCGTCACCCAGCCGACATCCGCGGTGCACCAGAAGACATCCGTTTCGGGATGCAGATCGAAGACATTCTTGTGCGTGAACGCGCTCTGGGTGAGGTAACCGCCCGAGGTATGCAGAATGCCCTTCGGTTTCCCTGTCGTGCCGGAGGTGTAGAGGATGAAAAGCGGGTTTTCTGCCTCGAACGGTTGGGCCTCGTGTTCAGCGGATGCCGAGTCCACGACGTCGTGCCACCAAATGTCGCGCCCGTCGACCCATTCGACGTCGTTGCCTCCTCGCTTGACGACGAGGACATGCTCGATCGTCGACTCGGTGCCGTCGCTCGAGAGTTCGATGGCGGCGTCCACCGCGCTCTTCAGGGGAAAAACCTTGCCTTTGCGCCAGCCGCCGTCGGACGTGATCACGAGCCTCGCGCTCGCATCCGAGATTCGCGATCGAAGCGACTCGGCGCTGAATCCGCCGAATACGACCGAATGCACGGCACCGATGCGGGCGCACGCGAGCATCGCGACGACTGCTTCGGGAATCATCGGCAAGTAGATCGCCACGCGATCGCCGTGGCGGATGCCGAGCGTCTCGAGAGCGTTCGCCGCTTTCTTGACATCCTCGGTGAGTTGCGCATAGGTGATCGTGCGCGTATCACCAGGTTCACCCTCCCAGTGGATGGCGACTCTCTCCCCATTGCCGGCGAGGACGTGGCGATCGAGGCAGTTGTAGGCGACGTTGAGGCGGCCGTCCGCAAACCACCGTGCGAATGGGGGATTGTTCCAGTCGAGGGTCTCGGTGAACGGAGTGTGCCAGTGGAGCAAGTCGCGAGCCTGATCCGCCCAGAAACCGAGCCGGTCCTTTCGTGCGCGCTCGTAAAGTTCAGGCTTCGCTATCGAGGTGGCCGTGAATTCGGCGGATGGCGGGAATCGCCGATCCTCGTGGAGCAGGCTGTCGATTGTCTCGCTCATGGTTCTCCCGGGTGCGTCTTTGCTCACGTGCGGCATGCACGGCCGCACAGCACTTGACATTACTCGGTTCGGAAAGTCACCACCCAAATGAGGGTGGCCTGGGTTAGACTGGACGATGCCAGACGAGAGTTTGGTCTGCAGCGAGCGCAATGATTCCCCCCAATCAGTTCGTTGCCGTGGCGGCGCCCGTTCCCCCCAACAGGCGCCGCCCCTCTCGTTAATGCGGTATCGATGACAAGCCGCGACCATTGCCCGACGGCGATCCGTGGCGCAAGATGGGCGGGTGGCTCTCGAGACCTCCCCCGTATCGCCCCTTCCCCTTCGACCTCGTCGCACCGCCGACTGGTACGAGTTGTTCTTCGATCTCGTTTTCGTGGTGGTCGTCGCCGTTGCGGTCACCCTCATCGAAGTCGACCCCTCGATCGATACCGTCCTCGTGTTCATTCTGCTTTTGTTTCCGTTGTGGTGGGCGTGGGTGAATCTCATGGTCACGAACAATTTGTTCGGGGCGAGATTCGCGGTCATCGGCGCGCTCGTAGTCGCGTCCATGCCGGGTCCCGCGGCGATGGCTGTCGCTATCGCGGGAGGAATCGATCATTTGGCGTGGTTGTACGCGGCGGGCGCGGCATGGATCCGCCTCGTGCTGCTCATCATGTGGCTCATCCCTCGAAAGAAGGCCGCGAGTTCGATTTCGCCGTGGCGCACGGTCGCCTACAATCTCGTGACGGCGGCGATCTGGCTCGTATCGATTCTCGTTCCGGCGCCGTGGAATTACGTCATGTGGGCCGTAGCGGTCGCGGGTGAGATGGCGCTCCTCGCGCTGCGATCCCGATTCTCGTCCGAAATCTACGATCGCGCCTCGATCTCCCACTCGCTCGAACGCATCGGGCTCTTCATCGTCATCGTGATCGGCGAAGCCGTCTATCTTGCAGTGACCGGCATCGCCGCGCATCCGACCGTGGAGGGCGGCGCGGCCGCGTTGTTCGGATTCGTCGTGTGCGCACTCCTCGCCCGCACTTTTTTCCGTTGGGGCATCCCGACGGCGGAGGCGGGACTGGAATCCGCTCAACTCGACAAGTCGTATGGCGCCCTGCGGGATGTCGTCATGTATTTGCCGTTCCTCCTTGTTGTCGGGTTGACGTTCGTCGCGGCATCCATCGGAATCTCAGTGGAACGAGCGGGAGAACCGCTGCCCTTGGCCGTTCGGCTGCTGCTGGCCGCGGGAATCGGAATCCTCTACCTGACGAATGCGCTCATCGGGGTGCGATTGAAGCGGCGGGTCTCGCGCATCCTCACCCTTCTGGTTCCCGGTCTCGTTCTGCCGGCGATTGCGAGCCTCGGCAGCGGCGGCCTCGCGGCGTGGGTCACCGTACTTCTCGTGGCGATTGCTCTCCTCCTTCTCGACCTCATGAGCTTGTGGCTGGGTCGAATCGCGTCGACTCCTCCCCCACAGCGGGAGTGAATCGAGAGCGTCCCCGCTCCATCGTGACGGTCGGACGCCGGTTTGTCCCCGACTCCTAGCCTCATGGCATGTCGTTGGAGATTCGCGGGCGTTTCGTGGCGGCACGACCCGTCGGATCTCCCGGATCGACGGAGACCGAAGCCGCAATTCTTGATGAGGGCCGGGGCCCCACGGCGACACGTCCGGCGGCGAGGTCGCTTCCCGAATTCGGCCCTCTCGCGACGCTGATCGCCGACCCCGCTGTCACCGACGTTTTCGTCAACGGTTCGGGCGACGTGTGGATCGACCGCGGTCTTGGTCTTGAGAGCCGGGGACGATTGAGGGCTGAGGGCGTCGATATCTCGAGGGGTGACGGCCCTCGAGTCGATTCGGGATTGCGCGAGTTGGCTGTTCGCCTCATCGCGCTCGGAGGCCGGCACATCGACGAGCGGACGCCGTGCATGGATGTTCGGCTCCACGACGGAATCCGCGTCCATGCGGTTCTTCCGCCAATTTCACCGGACGGCCCTTTGCTGTCGATCCGGCTTCCGCGGGTGCGGCGATTCGGAATCGACGAACTCGAGGACGAAGGAATGTTCAGCATCATTCCCCGCGCGCCGGTCATGGCGCTCGTAGCTTCGCGATCCAACATTCTTGTGACGGGCGCGGGTGGTTCGGGAAAGACGACTTTGCTGTCGGCTCTGCTGGCCGCGGCATCCCCGAACGACCGCATCATCGCGATCGAGGATGTCGCCGAACTTCACGTGGATCATCCGCACTTCGTTTCGCTCGAAGCGCGCCAAGCGAATCTGGAGGGAGCCGGCGATGTCGGTCTTTCCCGACTCGTCCGGGAAGCCTTGCGAATGCGCCCTGACCGCCTCGTCCTGGGCGAGTGCCGTGGAGCCGAAATCCGCGATCTTCTCACCGCGCTCAACACGGGGCACGACGGAGGGGCGGGCACCCTCCACGCGAATTCGCTCGAAGATGTTCCGGCGAGACTCGAGGCTCTGGGTGCGCTCGCAGAGCTCGGGGTCGTCGCGACAGCCCGGCAGGCCGTGAGTGCGATTGACGCCGTCTTCCACCTCGAACGGGTCGGCGGAGTGCGCCGACTTGCTGCGCTCGGCCGACTTCGCCTCGACCCGTCGGGGCGACTCGCGACAGAGCCGTGGGATGTGAACGCGGTTCCGGATGCCTGACGCACGTTCGCGCGGGCTGGCTCTCGATCGTCTCGCATCCGTGGTTGAGAGGCTTTCCGTGCTTCTCTCAGCCGGGATCGGGCCGAACGCGGCATGGAGGTACATCGCCGAATTCGAGTCCGAGACTGACCGCGCCGGACGCATCGTGGGCTCGGTGTCCCGCACCCCGATCGGGCAACCGATCGGCGGCGCGATCCTGCAGGCTCTCGACGACAGGGCGCGCGACGAGACCGCGATGTCGTCGCGAGACAGGCGAATCGCCGCGCTATCGCACGACGCGGACGACTCCGCGTGGCGGGGGCTTGCCGCTGCGTGGATGGTCGCTTCCGAGGCGGGCGCGCCGCTCTCGCTTGCGCTCGCCGATTTCGCCGCATCACTTCGGGCGCTCGCACAATCCAGCCGCGATGCGACGGTCGCATTGTCCGGTCCGGTGGCAACAGCGCGCCTTGTCCTCGCGCTGCCTGCCGTGGGGGTTCTGTTCGGAATGGCACTCGGATTCGACACTCTCGGAACGCTCGTGACGACGGTGCCGGGAGCCGTGTGCTTGCTCTCGGGTTGCGTCCTTCTGCTCGCGGCACGGGCCTGGAATCGCCGGCTCATCGCATCGTCGCAACCCCGGGATGTGACGCCAGGGCTCGTTCTCGACCTTTTCGCGATCGCCGTATCCGGCGGCTCGTCGATCGATCGGGCACGGAATGCCGTCGGGCGTGCTGTCGAACGCTGCGGGCTTTCCATGCGCGAGGAGGATGCCGAATTGATCGTGTCTCTCGCCGTTCGAGCGGGAGTTCCCGCGGGAGGGCTCCTCCGCAGCGAAGCCGAACGGTTGAGGCGCAACGCGAAAAGCGAAGCCGACCGACGGGCGGGAAAACTCGCGGTTACCCTCATGATGCCTCTCGGCCTGTGCGTATTGCCGGCGTTCATGCTCGTCGGAGTGGCGCCTCTCGTGCTCGCCGTCCTCTCGTCAACAGTCAGTGTCTTTTGACGCCATCCTCACGTCGGGCGGCTTGCGTCCCGGCGAGGGCGCGTGCCCGCGACACTGGGAAAAACAGGGAGAGGACAAACAATGATTCGCACTTCATTTCGCGCTGCCCGTGCCGAGGAGGGGGCTGCGACCGCGGAATACGCGATCGTGACGATGGCCGCCGTGGCTTTCGCCGGTCTGCTCGTGGCGATCTTTCGCAGCGACGCGGTGCGGGGCATGCTGCTCGATCTCGTGCAGCGGGCTCTCGCTTTCGGCGGATGAGCAGGCTCGTCGGGTTGCGCAATGGGCGGCCCCGAAGGAACTGCGAGCGCCGGGAGCAAGGCAGCGTGACCGCCGAGTTCGCGGCGCTTGTTCCCGCCGTCGTGCTCGTTCTCGCGGTGAGTCTCGGCGGGATGCAGCTCGCTGCCCGTCAATTGCAGCTTCAGGATGCCGCCGCGCTCGCCGCGAGAAGCGCGGCGCGGGACGCTCGCGTCGACTCCGTCATCGACGCGCTCGTACCCGGAGCATCCGTTCAACTCGAAAGTCGAGGCAATCTGGTGTGCGCGAAAGTCAGCATGGCAGGCACCGCTCTCTCCTCGATCGTAGGGGCGTCCCGGCTCACAGCCTCCAGTTGCGCGATAGCGGAGGGGCGGTGACACTCCTCGCGCCTTCCCGGGTCCGGCGGCGGGAGTTGGAGCGCGGCGCCGGTTCGATCCTCGCGGTTGCTCTCGTTGCGGCGATTATCGCGTGCCTCGTTCTTGTTGCTCCGCTGTGCTCGGTCCTGGTCGCTCGCGCTCGAGCGACCGGAGCCGCGGACGCGTCGGCACTCGCCGCCGCGGACGCCGCTCGAGGTATTCTGCCGGGTATTCCGTGCCGCGTCGCGGCGTCCGTGGCGCGGGAAAACAAGGCGACGTTGAGCGGATGTCGCGCCGATGGGGTTATTGTGACCGTGAAGGTCAGCGTGACTGTTTTCGGGTTGCCCGTGTCGGCACGCGCGACCGCAGGGCCAGCGTCTTCTGGGCGTTAAAGCGGGGCGCTCGCCGATTCTGTGTGTATGGTTTCCCCTGTTGCAGTAGTTCACATCGAAGAGGAGTCGCGTGCCCGGCACGAAGAAACTGGTCATCGTGGAGTCGCCGGCGAAAGCCAAGACGATCGCGCAGTACTTGGGCGACGACTACGAGGTGCTCGCATCCGTCGGCCACATCCGCGACCTCATCGAGCCGAAAAATCTTCCGCCGGAGCTCAAAAAGGGCTCCCTCGGCAAATTCTCTGTCGACATCGAGAACGATTTCGAACCCTATTACGTCGTATCGGAGCAAAAGCGCAAGACCGTCGCTGATCTGAAGCGCGCGCTCAAGGACGCCGACGAACTCTATCTCGCAACCGATGAGGACCGTGAGGGCGAAGCGATCGCGTGGCACTTGCTCCAAGTGCTGAATCCCACGGTTCCCGTGAAGCGCATGGTCTTCCACGAGATCACGAAAGACGCAATCCAGCACGCGCGGGACAACACGCGCGAAATCGACAGCGCCCTCGTGGATGCGCAGGAGACTCGGCGAATCCTCGATCGGCTCTACGGGTACGAAGTGTCGCCCGTCCTTTGGAGGAAAGTGGGTCCGGGACTGTCCGCGGGACGCGTTCAGTCCGCCGCGACGCGTCTTGTCGTCGACCGCGAGCGGGAACGCCTCGCGTTCGTGAGCGCGGACTATTGGGACCTCGTGGCGCAATTGGCGCCCAAGGATTCCGGCGAACGATTCGAGGCGAAACTCGTTCGGCTCGACGGGACGCGTGTCGCGACCGGTCGCGACTTCGATGACGGCGGCGCGCTCAAGTCCGCGGTGATCGCGCTCGACGAGGCATCCGCCGAAACCCTCGCCGCGTCCTTGCGCAGCGACGCGACCACGGTCTCGGTCGCGTCAGTCGAGTCGAAGCCGTACACGCGTCGGCCCGCAGCGCCGTTTACGACCTCGACGCTGCAGCAAGAGGCCGCGCGCAAGCTTCGCTTCTCGGCCCGCCAGACGATGAGCGTCGCGCAAGGCCTCTACGAAAACGGCTACATCACCTATATGCGTACCGACTCGCCCGCGCTCTCGCAGCAAGCGATCACCGCGGCGCGCGGCCAGGCCGCGTCGCTGTACGGGCCGGAAACTGTGCCGGAGAAGCCGCGCACTTATGCCGGACGCTCGAAGAACGCGCAAGAGGCGCACGAGGCGATTCGCCCATCCGGCGACACCTTCCGCACGCCCGGCCAGCTCCAGAGTGCCCTGCATGGGAACGAGTGGAAACTGTACGACCTCATCTGGAAGCGCACGATCGCGTCGCAAATGGCGGATGCCCGCGGTTCCACGGCGACCGTGACGATCGCCGCGCAAACGACGGATGCGCTCGCCGAGTTCTCCGCGAGCGGAACGGTCATCACGTTCCGCGGATTTCTCGCGGCCTACGAGGAGGGCCACGACGAAGAGCGCAACGAGTCCGCTGAACCGGCGGAAGCGAAACTCCCGCAATTGGCGGAAGGCCAGGCTCTCGACCTCGCCGAAGTCGAGGCGAAGGGACACGAGACCTCGCCACCGCCGCGGTACACGGAAGCGAGCCTCATCAAGACGCTCGAGGAGCTGGGGATCGGCCGACCGTCGACGTTCACGTCGATCATCTCGACGATCATCGATCGCGGCTATGTCACGCCACGAGGAACCGCTCTCGTTCCGAATTGGATCGCGTTCTCGGTCGTGCGATTGCTTGAGGACTATTTCACCGAACTCGTCCAATATGACTTCACCGCGGGCATGGAGAATGACCTCGACCGTATTGCCGACGGTCGTGAGCAGCGCGTCGATTGGCTCAACAGTTTCTATTTCGGCGGCCCCAACTACAAGGGCCTCCGAAACGTCATCGACAATCTGGGCGAAATCGACGCGAAGTCGATCAACTCGATCCGGCTCGACGATCGGGCGACCCTGCGCATCGGCAAGTACGGACCATACCTCGAAGTGACCGAGCCGGGAGCGGATCCCGAGGCCAAGCCCCGACGCGTCAACATCCCCGACGGCCTCGCTCCCGATGAGCTCACCGTGCAGAAAGCGCACGAGCTCATCGACGCCCCCATCGTCGTGGATCGCGTCATCGGGATCAATCCGGAGAACGGCAAGGAAGTCGTCGCCAAGAACGGTCGATACGGCCCGTACGTGACCGAACTCGAGCCCGAACCTCCCGTCTCACGTGAGGATGCCGAGACTCCCGTATCCCCGGGGGCGGATGACGCCGATGCCCGCAGTGGCGGCAGTGCGTTGAACACGTCGACGGGAGAGTTGACCGAGGCGCCGGAGAAGAAGGCGCCGGAGAAGAAGGCAGCAGCGAAGAAGGCGGCAGCGAAGAAATCCGCGGCGCCGAAACCGCGTACGGCATCCATTTTCGCGACGATGGATCTGGAGACCATCGATTTGGACACGGCGCTAAGGCTTCTCGACCTTCCTCGCGTCGTGGGCCAGGATCCGGAATCGGGAGTCGACATCACCGCGCAGAACGGAAAATTCGGGCCGTACCTGAAGAGAGGAACGGATTCGAGGTCGCTTCCTACCGAGGAACAGATCTTCGACATCGATCTTGCGGGAGCGCTCGAATTGTTCGCTCAGCCGAAGTACGGGGGGAAGCGGCAATCGAGCGCGCTCAAGGAATTCGCCGAGGACCCGGAAAGCGGAAAGCCGGTGAAAGTCAAGGACGGGCGATTCGGCCCGTATGTCACGGACGGAGTGACGAACGCGACGATTCCGCGAGGCGAGTCCGTCGAGGACATCGATTTCGAACGTGCAGTGCAATTGCTCGCCGACAAACGCGCGAAAGGCCCCGCAAAGCCCAAGGCGAAGTCCGCCACACGCCGAGCGCCCGCGAGAAAATCGGCGGCGAAGAAACCGGCGTCGACGAAATCTGCCGCCGCAAAGAAGAACGCGGCGAAAAAATGACGACCGGACTCTTCATCACGTTCGAGGGTGGTGACGGTTCAGGCAAATCGACCCAATTGTCCCTGCTCGTGGACTGGTTGGAGCGCGAGGGCCATTCGGTTCTGACGACTCGCGAACCCGGCGGCACCGAGCTCGGCGACGAGCTGCGGGAAATCGTCCTGCACAGTAAAGGGCACATCACCCCGAAGTCCGAAGCGCTCATCTACGCGGCCGATCGAGCGCACCACGTCGCGACGAAAGTTCGGCCCGCCATCGAACGCGGCGACATCGTCGTGCAGGATCGCTATCTGGATTCCTCCGTCGCCTATCAGGGCGTAGGCAGGGAGCTCGGGGCGGACGAGATCCGCAGAATTTCCTTGTGGGCCACCGACGACTTGCTTCCCGACCTCACGGTTTTGCTCGACCTCGAGGAATCGCTCGGTCGGGAGCGACTCGACACTTCGCGAACCCGATTCGATCGCCTCGAGGCGGAAGAGCGGGACTTCCACGCGCGGGTTCGATCCGCGTATCTTGCCCTCGCCGAGGCCGAGCCCATCCGATTTCTCGTGCTCGATGCCACCCGGTCGGTCGATAGTCTCGCGGAAGAGATCCGGTCCCGGGTCTCATCGCTCTTGTCCTGAACCTGCATTAGCGTTCTCGTATGTCCATGTGGGATGAGTTGACGGGCCAATCGGAGGCGATCGCGGTGTTCCGCGCGGCGTCCGACCGTGCAAACGATCTTGCGGCGGACTCTCCTGCATCCATGACGCATTCGTGGCTCATCACGGGTCCGCCCGGTTCGGGTCGCTCGAATCTCGCGTTCGCTTTTGCGACCGCTCTGCTGGGGCCCGGAACCCCCGAGGGCGATGAGGCGACGCGTCGGCAGGTCGACGCGCGCACGCATCCCGACTTCGGCGTTCTCAGCACGGAACGCGTCATCATTTCGATCGACGAAGTGCGCGCGATGGTTGCGACCTCGCAATTCTCGCCGTCCGTCGGCCGATATCGGGTCATGGTCATCGAAGACGCCGACCGGATGACGGAGCGCACGTCCAATGTTCTGCTGAAGGCATTGGAGGAACCGCCGCCGAGAACCGTGTGGATATTGTGCGCGCCGAGCGAAGCCGACCTCATTCCCACGATTCGGTCTCGAGTGCGAAGCGTTCGCTTGAGGGTTCCTGCCGTCGCGGATGTCGCTGAACTGATTTCGCGGCGAGACGGCGTCGATCCGGCGATGGCCGTCCGCGCCGCGCGCGAAGCGCAAAGCCACATCGGGATGGCGCATCGCCTGGCGACGAACGAACAAGCCAGAACCCGCCGTGAGCGCACGCTGCAGGAAGCTCTCGGAATCCGCACGGTCTCGGATGCCGTGATCGCGGCGGCGACCCTCCTGGAGACCGCCGCGGACGATGCGAAGGCGATCACGGAAGAGCGGGATGCCGAAGAGCGGGAGGCCGCGCTCCGATCTCTCGGAGTGGAGCCGGGTGGGACAATCCCACCAGCGCTCCGCGCACAATTGAAGTCGCTCGAGGACGACCAGAAACGTCGCGCGACCCGAAGTCTCCGGGACGGACTCGACCGCATCATGGTGGACTTGCTCTCGCTGTTTCGCGACATCCTCCTCATGCAAATGCACGCGGATATCGAGCCCATCAATCTGGAGATCGCGGATCAACTTCG
This sequence comes from Cryobacterium sp., assembly GCA_019638975.1. GTDB lineage: Bacteria > Actinomycetota > Actinomycetes > Actinomycetales > Microbacteriaceae > Terrimesophilobacter. The sequence goes on along the minus strand of JAHBST010000005.1, from coordinate 8,210 downwards.
GGTTGCCGCGGCGATATCGACCCCGGCGCAAACTCTCGCTACGCTGGACGCCATTGCAACGGCACGCCGCCGCATCGACAACAACGTTGCGCCCGCTCTCGCGCTAGAGGCAATGCTCATCTCTGCCAGAAGGGTCGCCTCATGAATCGTCGTCGCTCGTTCGGCATCCGAGCAGTTCTGGTCGCCGCGACCCTCACGCTGGTCGTCCCGTTGAGCGGTTGCGTATCGCTGTTTCTGCCGCACGCTCCGTCGGCGACGTCCCAGCCGACCGGCGAGAAGGTCGCGGCCGATCTCGAGCCCTTCTATGCGCAAGTGCTGCACTGGTCGAAGTGCGAGGGAACGTTCCAGTGCGCTACGGCGACCGCCCCCATGGACTGGAGCGATCCGTCGCGCAAATCCATCGACCTCGCGCTCATCAGGGCGACGGCGTCAGGCGAGCGATTGGGCTCGCTGCTCGTGAACCCCGGCGGTCCGGGCGGATCGGGCTACGACTTCATCAGGGACAGCCTGAGTTATGCGGTCGACTCCAAATTGAGTTCGCACTACGACATCGTCGGGTTCGATCCGCGCGGAGTCAACAAATCGACGGCCGTGAAGTGTTACAGCAATCCGGCCGACATGGATTCCTACTTGTTCGACATTCCACCCGACCCGGTCGCCTCCGACGCGTGGATCAGCGACATCGAGAAAGCCAATGCCGACTTTGGCGCCGCGTGTCTCAAATACACGGGCGAACTGCTCGGGTATGTCGACACCGTGAGCGCTGCGCGCGACCTCGATATGCTGCGGGCGATCCTGGGGGATAAGAAGCTGAATTATCTCGGGTACTCCTATGGCACGTTCCTGGGCGCCACCTACGCAGAACTGTTTCCCACGAAGACGGGTCGACTCGTGCTCGACGGCGCGGTGGATCCGGCGACGACGGACTTCGACGTCACCGAGACTCAAGCCGTGGGCTTCGAGAACGCTGCGAGGGCGTACCTCAAGCAATGTCTTGCGGGCAGCGACTGCCCGTTCCATGGCACGGTCGACGCCGCGATGGCGCGCATCCGGGCGATTCTGGACCGACTGGATGCAAGCCCGCTTCGCGCGTCGGATGGCCGGCTGCTGGGCAGCGCAGTCATGTTCAACGCGATCATCCTGCCTCTCTACAGCGAGTCGAATTGGCCGTACTTGAGCGATCTGTTCACGGACGTCTTGAGCGGCAATGCGGACTACGCGTTCCAACTCGCGGATGCCTATTACGGCCGCAATTCGGACGGCACCTACGAAGACAACTCCACGGAGGCGTTCATCGCGATCAATTGCCTCGACTACAAGTCGGTGAGCACTCGGGACAGCTTGCGCGCGGAGGCCGCCGAGCTCGCGAAAGCGGCTCCGACGTTCGGCCCGCAAATGTCATACGGCGGGACATCGTGCGACGACTGGCCCTTCAAGTCGACGCGTGTTCGCGAGGCGATCACCGCTGCGGGGTCGGCGCCGATCCTGGTGGTGGGCACGACGAACGATCCGGCAACGCCATACCAGTGGGCGAAGAACCTCGCATCCGAACTTCAGAACGGTCACCTCGTGACGTATCACGGCGAGGGTCACACGGCATACAACAAGTCGAATTCCTGCGTGAACAATGCGGTCGACGACTTCTTCGTGAAGGGCACCGTACCGAGTTCCGACCCGAATTGCTGATTCCGCGCTGGTGCAAAATTGCACAAGCTGCAAGAATAGTGGCATGAGTTCCCCGGCACCCGAGTCGGCCCCCGGTTTGCGCGAACGGAAGCGTCTCGCGACGCGCCTCGCCATTCAGCGTGCCGTCCTGAATCTGGCGTCGCAGCGCGGTTACGACAACGTCACGATCGAGGAAGTCAGCGCCGAAGCGGACGTGTCGCCGCGCACGTTCTTCAACTATTTCGCGTCCAAAGAGGACGCGGTCGTCGGCGATGTTCCGACTCTTCGAGATTTGTCCGAGGCGGAGAAATTCGTCAGCGAGGGTCCTGGCGAGGACGTGTTCTCCGGCCTGGGCCGGCTGCTGGCCGCGGCGTCGAATTCATTCAATGACAATCGGGAAGAGAGCCAGCGGCGACGAGTCCTGCTGCGCGAGCACCCCGCGCTCTTCGCGAAAAGAATGGCCGTGCTGCACGATTTCGAGGACGACCTCGCCGAACTCGTTTTCCGGCGGCTCACAGCGGACGGGGTCTCCGACGCGGCGGCCCCCGACGTTGTGCGGGTTCACGCCCGCCTTGTCGCCCTGATCGGGTTCGCGACCATGCGCTTCGCGTACCGCGGGTGGATTGACACGGATGACCAGAGGTCGCTCCCGAGCAGCATCCGGGATGCGTTCGCGCAACTTGACTCAACACTCGCGACAACGTATCGCCCGTGATCGGCTAAGCTTTCTAGCTGTGTCTCCGCACCACGGAGACCCGCCGCCTTAGCTCAGTCGGTAGAGCATCTCACTCGTAATGAGAAGGTCGTCAGTTCGATTCTGACAGGCGGCTCTCGCGTGGATCGACCATTCCTGTCCACCATTCTGGGGACCGACGGCACAGTCCACCCCCCGTGCGCGTGCCATTTCCCGCAGCGAAACGCCCCCAAAACGGGGGTTATGGGCCGAAAGTTGGACTCCTCTCGTTGCAATCGCGCGACACCCGGACATACCGTGGATAGACGAACCGTTGGGGAACGGTCGCAATTCAGGGCCGGGGGGAATTGTTGTGAAGCGCTCTGCTTTTCTCGTCGCCGTGTTCACGGCGGTGCTGACGCTCGTTCTGCCGTTCGTCGGTGGAAGCGGCCCCTCCCTTTTCGGCAACCCGGCATCCGCGAGTGCGGGCCAACAGACTCTTCTGCCGATATTTGCCTCGGCGCCGCAAGCCGATCCGGCGCCGGCCGCCGTTGCGGTCCAGCTTCTCAACCGCAGCGAAGCCGCGATCAGCGCCGACGCCGCCGCGCGAGCCGCACAACTCAACGTCGACACCGAACACCTGGCGCAAAAGCCCGTCCCGAAACCGGTCATCCTTTCGGCCGCTGACAAGGCGAGCGGCACCGCTGCTCGCCGTGCCGCGGTGGAAGCGACGGGAGGTTCGTGCCCGTCCGCGATCGGCGGTTCCACCTCGGGCGCGCCGAGCCGCGTCTCATCCGGCGGAGTGCACGGTACGACGAGCGCCGACCTCGCTTCCTTCGCGGCGACCTACAACGCCATCCGCGTCGCGAATTGCCTCAAGCCCATCGCGATGAGCCACATCAGGTATGACCCGTGCATGGAAACCCGCCTCTTCTGGATGGCGGAAGACCCGAGCACCGACCCGAGCAGCGCGTGGGGACACATGGGTTCGAAGCGCAGCGATGGAGTACCGAGCGTCGGTTGCGACGGAAACCTCGCGGGCGGCTACGGGAACTCCGGCGCCACGGTCGCCACGAAGTGGTGGAACTCACCGCCTCACCGCGCATCCCTCTACCGGCCGAGCTACGGCGGAAGCGTTTCGGGAGTGTGCATCTACTTCGCGATGACGCACGGCGGAGTTCCGAACGAGCCCTATTCCTTCACTCGCGCCGCAGCAAAGTGGGGCAACTGCTAGATTCCGGTGAATGGGATCACTTCGCTGGGGCATTCTCGGAACGGGCGGGATCGCGCACGCGCAAACCGCAGACTTGCTCGCCAACGGCTTTACCGTGACGGCAGTGGGATCGCGGAGTCAGGCGAGCGCGGACCGATTCGCCGCCGAATTCGGGATTCCGACGGCCCATGCGAGTTACGAGGCGCTCGCACAGGATGACCGAGTGGACGTGATCTACGTGTCCACCCCTCATCCGCTGCACGCGCCGAACGCGCTCCTTGCTCTGGACGCCGGCAAGCACGTACTTGTCGAGAAACCCTTCGCGCTCAACGCGCGCGAAGCCGACGCCGTCGTGGGGCGCGCGGCCGAGAAAGGCCTCGTGGTGCTCGAGGCCATGTGGACTCGGTTCCTGCCCCACATGAACCGAATCCGCGACATTGTGCGTTCGGGCGGCATCGGCGAAGTGCGAACCCTCATTTCCGACCACACCCAGCTCTTGTCCGACGATCCGCTCGGACGATTGCGCAATCCTCTACTCGGCGGGGGCGCACTGCTCGACCTCGGAATCTACCCCGTGTCCTTCGCCTGGGACGTGTTCGGTGCGCCGTCGAAAGTGTTCGCGAGCGGCACCATGACCCAGACGGGAGTGGATCGACAGACCGCAATGATCCTCGACTACCCCGAGGGGGCGCAAGCGGTCCTTCTCACCGCTCTCGACGAACCCGGCCCGAATCGATCGACCGTCATCGGGACCCGGGGGAGGATCGACATCGATTCGGTGTGGTACACGCCCACGTCCTTCACGGTTTTCGATGCTGCCGGCGCGCCGACAGAGCACTACTCGAGTGACGTTGTCGGCAGGGGGATGCAATTCCAGGCCTGGGAGCTCGAACGGCTCGTCGCGGAAGGGGCCGGCCCCAATGACGTGCTGCCCCCCGCGCAATCGATTCGCATCATGGAGACCCTCGACGAGGTTCGACGGCAACTGGGGTTGAGCTATCCCGCGGAGTCCTGAGCGACGCACGTTCGGTCATCCGCGCTCTGACGCACCTCTCGGCGATGGCCGATATCATGGGCGAGTGAACAACGAGGAACCGCTCACCCGTCGGGCGGCACGAGACGGCAACGGCTCCGAGCGTTCCGGCATCGCGGGCGTGATCGGCCGGCATCCGAACGCTTGGATGTTCTCCGCGCTCGGTGTGATCTTCCTCCTTCTCGGGACGGGCGCTGTTTTCGCCGGAGCGGCATTCGGTTCATCGGCAGACAGTTCCGCGCTGGTCTCTGAAACTCCGACGCCGGAGCCGACCCGGGTCGTGCCCATCCAGCCTGCGGCGGCCACGGCGCTGCGGACGTGCACGATCAATGCTGCGGCCAAGGATCCCCGATTGCTCAAATTCGAGGGCTCCGTCATCAATGTGACGACGGGCGAAGTGCTCTTTGATCGCAAAGCGGATACCCCTGCTCCGCCGGCGAGCGGACTCAAGGTGCTCACGTCGGCTGCGGCGCTCATGACAATCGGTCCGAACTTCCGCATGACCACTCGCGTGTACGAGGGGAGCGATCCGGGAAGCATCGTTCTCGTCGGGGGTGGGGACCCCACTCTCAGCGCGTTGCCGTCGGGAGTCAATAGCGTTTACGCCGGCGCCCCGAAACTCTCCGACCTCGCGGCTCAAACGAAAACCGCGTGGGAAGCCAACCATCCGGGCGAGCAAATCACGAGCGTCATTCTCGATGCGAACTACTGGAATCCCGCCGACAAATGGGACGCGACGTGGCAGCGCAGTGAGCAGACCACCGGATACCACTCGGAAGTCACGGCGCTCATGGTCGACGGCGACCGCGCCAATCCGCAAAAAGTCACGAGTCCCCGGAGCACGGATCCGATCGGACGAGCGGGCAACGCTTTTGTCGCGGCGCTCAACCTCGGCAATCCCGTCACCGTGAGCCTCGGCAATGCGACACCCGGGATGCCCAAGCTCGCGGAAGTCTCGTCGCAACCCATCAAGACCCTCATCGCCCAAATGCTGCCGATTTCGGATAACACGCTCGCGGAGATGATCGCTCGCGTCGTGTCGAAGGAGTCCGGCGGGGGAGGCACCGCCGCATCCCTCAACTCCATCATCTCTGGAGCGCTCGTCAATCTCGGGCTCAATACGACGGGCCTCACCGTTCGCGACGGTTCGGGTCTCAGTGCGAAGAACGCGGTCCCGCCTTTGCTCATGGCCCAGCTCATGGCGAAGGTTTCCACGGGCGCCCAGGGTCTCGGGGTCATCAAATCTGCTCTCCCGATCGCGGGCAAGACCGGTACCCTGGCCGGAAGGTTCACAGGGGCGAATGCCGTGGCACGCGGCCATGTGATCGCCAAGACCGGTTGGATCAACTCGTCGCGCACGCTGTCCGGCTGGGTCAACGCGAAGGACGGTTCGGTGCTTGCTTTCGCGTTCTATGCTCTCGGACCGGTCAAATCGAATGCGATGGATGCGCTCGATACCGTCGCAACGGGCGTTTACAACTGCGGCAACAACCTTTCGAACAATTAGCGAGTCCCGGGGAGAAAATTGACGAGGGCATTGTTCATCATCGACGTTCAAAACGACTTCACGGAAGGCGGAGCGCTCGGCGTCGAAGGAGGTGCCGCGGTCGCCGCGAAAATAAGTGAATTCCTCGCGGCGCATGACGGTTACTACGACGAGGTTTTCGCGTCGCGCGACTGGCATGATGCCGACAACGACAACGGCGGTCATTTTGCGACGGACGCGGAACCCGACTATGTAACGACGTGGCCCGTGCATTGCGTCGCAGGTACGCCAGGAGCGGACTACCATCCGGCACTCGACCTTTCGTGGATAACAGTCCCGGTTCTCAAGGGTCAGGGCGTTCCCGCCTACTCGATTTTCGAGGGAACGACGGGCGACGGACGCGCGGTAGCGGATGTTCTCGACGCCCTTGGAGTGATCGACATCGACATCGTCGGAATCGCGACGGACTATTGCGTGCGCGCATCCGCTCTGGACGCGCTCGAGCACGGCCGCCACGTGCGAATTTTCACGGACCTCGTGGCCGGCGTCGACCCTGCGAGCTCGGATGCCGCTCTCGCCGAACTGGGACACGCGGGTGCCGAAATTCTGGAGTCGACATCTCTCGAGTGAATCGGCGCGGGATCGCCTTCATGGCGTCCTCCCATCTCATCGACGATTTCTATCAGGGTGTTGTACCCGCACTGCTGCCGTTTCTGGTCCTCGAGCGCCAGTACAGTTACGCCGCCGTCGCCGGGCTCACTCTCGCCGCGAATCTTCTCTCGTCGGTAGCCCAACCCGCGTTCGGGTGGTGGGGTGATCGAAAACCACGAAGGTGGCTCATTCCGAGCGGAATGATGACGGCGGCCATCGGCGTGAGCCTCGTCGCGTTCACCCCGGAGTATTGGGCGACCTGGCTCGTTATCGCGATATCCGGGATAGGGATTTCCGCGTTTCACCCCGAAGCGGCCCGCGCGGCACGCATCGCTGCGGGGAACAGCAATCGGGCCATGAGCATTTTCGCGGTCGGCGGCAACCTCGGCTTCGCGACAGGTTCACTCGTCGCCACGCCATTGCTTCTCGCCACGGGACTGGGCGGCGCGCCTTTCCTCCTGATCCCGGCCGCGGTCATGGCGGTCGCGATCGTCGCGTGGCTCCCGCGCGTGCTCGACGGACCCGCGGATGCGCCCAAACCGGCCGCTCATCCGCCGGGGCCCGACAACTGGCCCGGATTCCTCCGGCTCACCGCGGTCGTCGTCGTACGCTCGATCGTTTTCTTCGGCGCGGTGTCCTTCATCGCCTTGTATTTCATCCACGACTTCGGGTCATCGCAAGCGCTGGGTGGCGCAGCCTTGACCGTGTTCCTCACTTTCGGGGCCGTCGGGACCCTTCTCGGCGGCTGGCTCGCCGATCGGATCGGTCGGCTTGCGAGCATCCGGATCGGGTTCGCCGCCGCCATCCCCTCGCTGCTCGGCCTGGTTCTCGCGCCGAATTCTTTCGTGGCGATGGGCTTCGTCGCGATTTTCGGCATCGCGATCTTCGTGCCGTTCGCCGTGTTCGTGATCCTCGGGCAGGACTACCTCCCCAATCGGATCGGTATCGCGAGCGGCGTCACGGTCGGTCTTGCGGTCACCGTGGGCGGCTTGTTCAGCCCGGTGCTCGGGTGGATCGCGGACGAGACAGATTTGAGGGTCGCTTTCGTCATTCTTGTCGGACTGACGGTCGTGTGTTTGGCGCTCGCGTTCCTGCTGCGCGAGCCGTCCTCGAGTCCGCGGCATCCTCGACCGCTCGGCGACACGACGGCCGAAGCCGCCGACGAGGGCGCGATTTAGGCCCGCAGGGGCCCCACTGCTACACCTGATTGCCGAGTTTGTATTCCGGCATCGCTTCGCCCTCGCGCGTGTACGAAAAGCCGTCGGCGCCGATCGTGACGGCGGCTTCCGCCGCCTCCACTCGCTCCACGAGGGGTTTGGGCGTTCCGTCGAGCGCGAGCACCGTCGACCCTTCCGCGTACCAGCTCGGCACGACGGGGTTCCCCCACCAGTCGCGGCGCTGATTGTCGTGTACGTCCCACGTGAGGGTGGGGTTGTCCGGGTCGCCCGTGTAGTAGTCGTGCGTGTAGATCTCGATGCGGTGGCCGTCC
>JAHBST010000049.1 GCA_019638975.1 Cryobacterium sp. | reverse complement strand
CTCACGCCGTACTTCGAGGGCGAGCGAACTCCGAATCTGCCGGATGCGACAGCGTCCGTCACGGGAATGACGCTCGCCTCGACGACGAGAGAGAACCTCGCTCGCGCTGCGATCGAGGGAATGCTGTGCGGTCTTGCCGACGGTCTTGACGCGTTGCGCGCGAACGGTGTCGACGCCCGCCGAATCCTGCTCATCGGTGGCGCCGCGCAGAACCCGGCAGTGCAGGCCATCGCGGCTCAAGTCTTCGATATTCCCGTCGCCGTCCCCGCGCCAGGAGAGTATGTTGCCCGGGGCGCTGCGGTTCAGGCCGCGTGGGCGCTGACCGGAACTCGGCCGAACTGGCCCGTCGACCTCGCGGCCGAACCGCACCTCGACTTTCGGCCGATCATTCGCGCGCAATACGCCGATTCACGCGGTTAAGTCACTCAACCGAGTCGCTCGCGAGGGTCTCGCGTGAATCTCCGCCCATCGCGGATTGCACCGACACCGCTGCCCCGATGCGGCCGTGCGCTGAAGCCCGAATGCGCTTGACGAGCGTGACGATGACCGCGGCAATCGCGAGCCCCGCCGGCACGAGCAAATGAATACCTGCCAATACGAGCAGTCCTGCGACGAGAACGCAGGACGTGACCGCCATCCACCACCCGATCGAGAATCGTTCGAGCAAGCGCACTGCGGCGACCATCCCTAACGCGTAGACCGCGACCATGCAGCTCGTGTGGATGAGGATGAACGCCGCGAGGTCGAGATTGGCGAGAACGAGAGCGACGAAGTACACGCCCGCGAGCAGAGCGACGACAGCGAGACTGCGCCGCGGGACACCGCCCGTGTGCGCACCGGATGCCATCCACCGGGGCAAATCGCCGTCGCGGCCAAGGGATGCCCCGAGTTTCGCGAACGCCCCGAAGTACGTGTTGAGCACGCCGACCGACACAACTCCCGCGATGATGGCGACGGCGGCGGGCCCGATTCCCGGTGCCGTCGTCGCGACGAGGTCGAGAAGCGGCACGGGACCCGATCCCGCCGTCGAGCCGAGAACCGCGATCGTCGTAATTTGAAGCGCGAGATACGAAATTCCAACCGCGGCGATCGCGATCGCGGTCGCTCTCGGGATGGTGCGGCGAGGGTCCCGAAATTCGCTCGCAAGGTGCGTGACCGCTTCCCACCCCGCGAACGCCCACACGAACAGGCTGATCGCCGCGCCAACGCCCAACCAGCCGTGCGGTAGGAAAGGCGTGAAGTTCGAGGCGCTGCCCGCCGGCGCGCTCACGGCGACGACACCGATCACGACGACGACGAGTGCGGCCGTGAGGAGAAGCTGCACAGGCCCGGACACGCGCACGCCGAAGGTGTTCGCGAGGATCGGCGGAACGAAAATGGCGATCGCGATGAGCACGACAACCCAGCGCGGCGCGCCGAAGATCGCCCCGATATAGGACGCACCGAGCACTGAGACGACGGGAGCGCCGACGCACACGCCGAAATAGAACCAATATCCGGCCATCCGCGCCGCGGTCGGACCGAGTGCGAGCCGCGCGAAAGTGGCGACGCCCCCGGCATCCGGATGCCGCGCCGCAAGAGCCCCGAAGGTTCCCGCGAGCGGGATGGACACGACGAGTACCGCGACGACGGCGAGAATCGACGCGGGCCCGGCGACAGTCGCGGCGAGCGCCGGCAGAACGAGAATCCCGGTGCCGAGAACGGAGGCGATGTAGAGCGATGCCCCCTGAAGCAATCCGACGGAACCGTGCGGCGCAAGTTCGGCAATCGGCTCGAGGCCTTTCAGGCTCATGGACCATCACTTTCGAAGTCGGGAACGTCAGGAATGTCAGGCAAAGCGGGCACCTCGGAAACGTCAGAAATGTCAGAACTCCGGCGGCAGGTTTGGCTGCGTCAGCGCGGCCGATTCGGTGCCCCGGATGTCAGTCTCTCACCCACTGCCGACACCTGATTACCGCTTGCCGCATCCACCGTCTAGTGTCGCTATTGTGACGAGCCGCCGCGACCGAAACGTCGGGGCCGCGACTCAGCTCGCGAGCCAGGTGAGCATCAATTTCGGGTCATCGATCGCGGGACTTCTCATTCCGGTCGTGGGCAGTTTCGTGGTCGTCGCCGTGCGCCAGATTGTCACCGCGATTGTCTTGTTGCCCATTGTTCGACCGCGGCTTCGCGGGCGTTCACTCAGTTCGTGGTGGCCGGTCGCAGCGCTCGGCGTGATCCTCGCGGTCATGAATTTGAGCTTCTACGCTGCCGTCGGCCGGGTCGGGCTCGGTACGGCCGTCACGATCGAGTTTCTCGGTCCGCTGTCGATCGCCCTCGCGACATCCCGCCGGCTTGTGGATGTCGGTTGCGCAATCGCCGCCGGCATCGGCGTGTATCTTCTCGCGGGTCCCGACGCACGGCTGGATGTCGTGGGCGTCTTCCTCGCACTCCTGGCGGGAGCGGGTTGGGCCGCCTACATTCTCGTGACGCGCACGGTCGCCGCGCGATTCGCGGGGCTCGAAGGCTTGAGCATTGCGAGCGTTATCGCTCTCGCCATCGTCGTGCCGGTCGCCCTTGTCGTCGTGGACTTTTCAGCCCTCACCTGGCAGGTCCTCGGCCTCCTCGTCGCCGTGGGAGTGTTGAGTTCCGCGATCCCGTACAGTCTGGATTTCGTCGTCCTGCGCCGAATTACTCCTCGGCTCTATGCGATCATCACGAGCTGCGCTCCCGTCATCGCCGCATTTTTCGGCGTGCTCGTGCTGGGGCAGAATTTGACGGTTCAGCAAGTCGTCGCGATCGCGCTCGTGAGCGTTGCGGCGGCCACGGCGTTCGCTACGCAGCCCAATCCGCCGCGTACCGAACTCGAGACGAGCGCGACCGCGACACCCTAAAGCCGGTCGAGCGCGTCCAGGAGATCCGCAATGAGGTCGGCGGAGTCTTCGACTCCGACGGAGAGGCGGACGAGGTTGTCCGGCACTTCGAGTTCGGTTCCGCGAACGGATGCGTGCGTCATCTCGGCCGGATAATTCACGAGCGACTCGACCCCGCCGAGCGATTCGGCCAATTGGAACAGTTCGGTCGACTCGGCGAAGGACCTCGCCGCGGCGGAGCCGCCGCGGAACGTGATCGACAGCATCCCGCCGAAGCCGCGCATTTGACGCGAAGCGAGCTCGTGGCCGGGGTGGTCGGGCAGCCCCGGGTAGTAGACGTCTTCGAGGGCCGGATGCCCGACGAGCGCTTCAGCGATGGCTTGCGCGTTCGCGCAGTGGCGTTCCATCCGCAATGACAGCGTCTTTATGCCTCGCGTCGTGAGCCAGGCATCCATCGGCCCCGACACGGCGCCGGCGGCGAATTGCGTGAACGCGATGCGGTCGGCGAGCGCCTCGTCGTCCAGGATGACCGCACCTCCGAGCACATCGGAGTGGCCGCCGAGGTATTTGGTGGTCGAGTGCACGACGACGTCGGCGCCGAGAGCGAGCGGATTCTGCAGGTAGGGCGACGCGAAAGTGTTGTCGACGACGACGAGCGCTCCCGCCGCGTGGCCGAGTTCGGCGAGCGCGCTGATGTCCGAAATCGTCATGAGCGGATTGCTCGGCGTTTCGACCCAGAGCACCGCCGTCTCCGGCGTGATGGCCGTCCGCACGGCATCGAGATCGCTCATGTCGACGACGCTCAAGCCGATGCCCCACGGCACGAAAATTCGATTCACGAGCCGATGCGTACCTCCATACACGTCATTGCCCATGAGCACGTGGTCGCCGGGAGAAAGCACGGTGCGCAAGAGCGCGTCCTCCGCGGCGAGACCGGATGCGAAGCTCAGTGCGCGCGTGCCGCCCTCGAGGCTCGCGAGCTGCCGCTGCAGCGAATCGCGAGTGGGGTTTCCGCCGCGCGAATACTCGTATCCGCCGCGAAGGTCGCCGATCTTCTTCTGCACGAACGTCGTCGTCAAGTGCACGGGCGGAATCACGGAGCCCGTCGTGGGATCGAACTCTTGCCCGTCGTGAACGGCGCGCGTGCTGAAGTCGTGGCTCATGGTGTGTCGCTTTCAGGCCGGGTGTCCGGCCGGGTCGGAGGTCCAGCCAGGTCGGAGCGCGTGAGAAGGGATACCGGTTTGCCGTCGCGAAGCACGAGCACGGCGTGCGCGGTGGAGAGCGCTTCGCGCGCAACGTCGAGCGGCTCATGGAATCCGACGAGCTCGAGCGGTGCGGCGAGGTGCGCGCTCACGGGGTCCGCCGAGGATGCGGGATTCTCGGCGACGAGCGCGTGCAGCGTCGAGGCATCCGCGGTTCCCACGACTTCGCCGAGTACGACAGGCGGTGCGGCCGACACAACGGGAAGAACGACCGCACCGCGCTCCTCGAGCGCGCGGAGAGCGTCGCCCACGGAATCATCCGCGCGAACGTGCGGAAGCTCGAGCGCGCGTGCTGCGACCTGCTCGTCACCCTTCGTCATTCCGAGCGCCTCGGCGACGGTGGGTCCGGATGCGGCACCGCCGAATCCGTGCGAAGCCATCCAGCGATCGTTGAAAACCTTGCCGAGGTATCCGCGTCCGCCGTCGGGCAGAAGGACGACCATGACCGCTTCCGCGGGAAGGTCGCGCGCGACCGAAAGTGCGGACGCCACGGCCATGCCGCTCGAGCCCCCGACGAGCAAACCTTCCTCCCGAGCGAGGCGCCTCGTCATGGCGAAGGACTCCGCATCGGAAGATGCGACGATTCGGTCGACGACACTCGGGTCGTACGCGGTCGGCCAGAAGTCCTCGCCGACGCCCTCGACGAGGTACGGCCGCCCCGTCCCCCCGGAATAGACGGAGCCCTCGGGATCCGCTCCGATCACGACGACGCGGCCATCCGACACTTCCTTGAGGTAGCGGCCCGCGCCGCTGATCGTGCCTCCCGTGCCGACTCCCGCGACGAAGTGCGTGACGGCGCCGTCGGTGTCGCGCCAGATCTCCGGCCCGGTCGTCTCGAAATGGCTGAGCGGCCCGTTCGGGTTCGAATACTGGTCGGGCTTGAACGCGCCCGGAATCTCGCGGACGAGCCGGTCGGAGACGCTGTAATACGAACGCGGATCCTCCGGTGCGACCGCCGTCGGGCACACGACAATTTCGGCGCCATACGCGGTCAGTACGCTTCGCTTGTCTTCTCCGACCTTGTCGGGCAGCACGAACACGCAGCGATATCCGCGCTGCTGGGCGACGAGCGCGAGGCCGATTCCGGTGTTTCCGCTCGTCGGCTCCACGATCGTGCCGCCCGGCCGGATCTTCCCCTCGCGTTCCGCGGCGTCGATGATGCGCGTGGCGATGCGGTCCTTCGACGAACCTCCCGGATTCAGGTATTCGAGCTTGACGAGGACCGTCGCGGCGATGGAGTCGGTCACGCGATTGAGCTTCACGAGGGGAGTGTTGCCGACGAGGTCGAGGATGTTATCGGCGTAGGTCATGATGTCACCAAACTACCAGCGCCCACTCGACGGTTACTCGCCGCCGCGGTCTCACGCCGTGAATCGGCCGGCGGCGTTCGGCGAGAGGCCGTACTCCTTGAGTTTGGCATCCGTCTTCGCCTTGCGATTGTCGATTTCGGTGCCGATATCGAGCGCGAGCTCCGGATTCGAATCCACGAGCTGGTCGAGAACGTCGTTGGGAACGAGAAGAACGGTCACGTCCGTATCCGCGGTGACGGATGCTGCCACCGCCTGACGCGTGAGCGAGCCGAGTCCGATGATCTCCCGCCGGCCGAGTTCGGCGACGGGCAACTCGGAACCATCGGATCCGCGCACCGCGAGCGTCGCCGTGCCGCTCAGAATGAATCGCATCCCTTCGGGAATGGAGCCCCAGTGCTGAACGACTTCGCCCGCGCCGTACCGCTCGAGCGTGACATCCTTTCGGAACGTCAAAGCGTCCTCGTTCGAGAGGTAAAGCGGGTGGGCGACCTCGAGAAGCGCCGATTCGTAGTTCTCATCCGTCTGGAAGTTGTCGGTCAGGTCGTTGTCATAATGCAGCCCGTGACGCCTCGCGGCATACCAAATGCGGGTTTTGAAGAGGCGCGGCCCGCTGAATTCGTCGCTCGGCGAATTCAAGGAGAGAGAAACCTTGTAATTGCCTTTCCGCATGGGAGTTACGGATGCCTCCTCGCCCGGCACCGTCTGCGGCAAACCGCGTGCGACCTCCCGACACACAGCAATCACTTCCTGCGGCGGGTCGTCCGTGGAGAACTTCAACTCGAAGCCGACAGAGAAGGCATCCTCGCTTCGGCTCAGGTTCACGAACGAACTACCCGCGAGACTCGCGTTCGGGACGATTCGGATGCCGTCATCCGTCTTGATGTGCACCGAGCGCCAATTGACTTCGACGACGCGGCCGCGCACGCCGTCGGCGTCGAGCCAATCCCCCAACTCGAAGGGCGCTTCGAACAGGAGGAGAAGCCCGGAGATGACCGAGCCGACGGCGTTCTGCAGCGCGAGCCCGATCACGATCGAGCCGACGCCGAGAGCCGTGAAAAGTCCGCCGATGTCGGCGCCCCACACGAACGCGAACAGCACGCCGAGACTCACGATGATCAGGACGAGCCGCACGAGTTCGACGAAAATCGACGGAACCCGCTGGCGCCACGTGCCCTTTTGCGCCGTCTCGAAGAGGACGAGGTTGAGACCGTTAACGAGAAGAAGGATGATCAGGAACCCGAAAACGGTCGCGACCACTCGCGTCCAGTTCCAGTCGACATTGAGCGAAGTCGTCTGGCTGATGAGCAGCAAAAGCGCCCCGACGGGAACGATGAAGTTCCGCAGCAACGAAATGATTCCGGTTGCCCTGCTGCCGCGGCGCGCCAGCGAGCTGTGCACTTCCGTCAGGACGAGGAGCGCGATCGGCAGACCGACGACGATGATGACCGCCGGCCAGAACCACGGTTGGCCGAGAAAATTACCCATGATCTGCCGAAGGGTTCAGCCGCCAGACTCGCTGCTCACCGCCAGCGGTCTGCACGGTTCCCGCATCCTGCACATTCTGGCTGCCGGGGAGTTTGTCGAGCACGCGCTGGGTGAAGAATATGCCCGCGTCGGCCGTCTCGCCCTGCACGCGGAAGGCGAGGCTCACGGCATCCCCCCACAGGTCGTAGACCATGTGCGAGCGACCAACCAGACCGCTTGTCACCGTGCCCGTGTCGATGCCGGCGCGCAAGTTGAGCGTCGCCCCGAATTGCGCGCCGAACCGTTCGAGAATGCGCTGCATTTCGACCGCCAGATCGACAGTGCGGCGCGCGTTGTCCACGCGCGGAATCGTCAGACCGCAACTGGCCAGGTATCCGCTCCTCGTCGTGCGAACCCGTTCGACGCTGTGCAGTTCGGCGGCCTCGTCGAACGTGCGCAGGATGTCGTTGAGCTGCTCGAGCGCCTTGTCGGACGGAAGGGTTCTGCTGTACTCGTCGAAGCCGACGATGTCGGCGTAGAGAACTGTCACTTCCTGGTGGTCCTGGACGATGTTCTGGTCTCCATCGCGATACCGTTTGGCGACGGTCTCGGGCATGAGCGTGAGCAAGAGGCGCTGGTTCTCCGCCACTTGCTCGTCGAGCAACGCGGCCTTGACCTGCAGACTTCGGCTCATGTCATTGAACGCCGTGCCGACATCCGCGAGTTCGTCGCTCCGTCCGGCATCCACTTGCACGCCCTCTTCTCCCGCGGCGATGCGCCCCGCCGCCACTTTGAGCCGTCGAAGCGGCCGAACGATGATCTGGGCGAGCAGGAGCGACAACAACGCGACGAGAATGATGAGCCCGGTTGCCGACAAGACGAGGTTTCGAGTGAATGCGCGCACGGGAGCGAAGGCTTCATCCGTGCTGATTTCTGCGACGATCACCCAATCGAGGTTGTCGATGTGCACGGGAGTGAAGGCCGCGAGCGACTCGTCGCCGAGATAGTTGTCGCCGATGACCGTCCCCGTCTCGCTATTGAGCGCTCTGTCGACGGCGACCGTGGTGATCGGTTGTTGCAGGAGAGTGCTGCCGGTGTCGATGATCCGTTGCGCACGGTCGGGCTTGACACCGGCCTTGACGGCTTTCGCGAGGTATTCCTCGGGATGCTCGACGACTTCGCGCGAGGTCGATCGCATCAAATGGTCGGATCCTACGAGGTAGGTTTCGCCGGTCTTGCCCAATCCTTTGTTGCTCCACGACATGTCGCCGGTCATGACGGAATTGATCGAATCGATCGGCATCTCCACGGCGATGGCCCCGATCGGTTGCCCGCCCGATCCGACCGGCGATACCGCCCACGCGGCGGGCACCCCGAGCGACGGCGGATACTCGCCGAAGTCCGTGAATTCGACCGTGTCGAGATTGTTCGTGCCGAGGGCTTTCGAGTAGGCCGTCGCGAGATTGCTGAAGGCGTATGGTCCCGTTAGGACATTGGTGCCGAGGTCGACGCCCTTGTACGCCGTGTAGACGACGTTGCCTTTCGTGTCGAGCAACAGCACATCCTCGAAGTCGAGGAGTTCGGTCATGCGGCGGAACTGGCCCTGATACTGGGCATTCGCCGCCGACCATGCGCTGCCGTCCCCCGCATCATCGGTGGCGATCGAGTCGTCGAAGTTGTCGAAGGGAATCGTGTAGTGCAATTGCAAGTAGCTCTCGGCCGGATTCGACGGCATGAAACTCGTCGGGTCGACGATCGTTCCCGTCGCGTCGCCGAGTTTCTTCGCGAATGGCCCCGTGAAGTACGCGCTGATGGCGGCAGTCTCGTCCGGAGTGAGCACGGCGGATTGAAGTTCGTCGAAGCCGGCCGTGAACGCTTCCGTGGCGTCGATCGTCTCGGAGTTTCGGCTCTGAACGAGCATCGTGTTCTTGATTCGAGTGAAGAGCTCGGTGACTTCGCGAGCTCGGGAGTCGCGAACGCCGATGAGCCTGTCGAATGCGGCATCGCGCAGGGAATCCGAGCCGTTGACGTAGCCGATGAGACCGACCACCCCGCTCGAGAGGAGGCTCACGAGGAGAAGCATGATGAGGAGCGAGGACTGGATGCTGAGTCCTGCACGCCGTCCCGAGGTGCGCGCGACATCCGTCTCCGGAGGAGACTCTGGTGCGGTGCTCGTCACGTCGTCTCCCGATAGGCCATCCGAACAGGCTGGGTTTCACTGTAGTGAATACGGATACCGGGCAAAAGGCCTTACCGCACATCGTGCATGCGGTTGCAGATCAGCGCACGTCGACCTGTTCGCTGTAGAGACGCGCGTAGGCGCCGCGAGCAGCCATGAGTTCGACGTGGGTGCCGCGCTCGACGATGCGCCCCGATTCGATCACGAAGATCACGTCGGCGGAAACGATCGTCGAGAGGCGATGCGCGATCGCAATCGTCGTTCGACCACGGGATGCTGCATCGAGCGCTTGCTGAACGACGCGTTCTGAGATGGAATCCAGCGCGCTCGTCGCTTCATCGAGAATCAGCACGGCGGGATCCTTGAGAAGCACGCGAGCGATCGCAATCCGTTGCTTCTCTCCGCCGCTCAATCGATAACCTCGCTCTCCGACAATCGTGTCGTAGCCGTCGGGGAACGATGCGACGGTGTCGTGAATGTTCGCCGCCCGGCACGCACGCTCGATTTCGGCGGCGTCGGCATCCGGTTTCGCATAGCGCAGGTTGTCGCCGATCGTCGCGTGGAAGAGATACGTCTCCTGGCTGACGATGCCGATGTTTTCGAGCAGCGATTGCTGCTGAAGTTCGCGGACATCGTCGCCCGCGAACACGACCCGTCCCTTCGTCGCGTCGTGGAATCGCGGAATGAGGTACGAGATCGTGGTCTTCCCCGCTCCCGACGGCCCGACGAAGGCGGCGAACTGGCCCGGTTCGATCGTGAAAGATACGTCTTTCAGTGTCGGATGCGCTTGCCCCGATTCGTCGGGGTAGCCGAAGGTGACTTTCTCGAACTCGACCTTGCCGAGTTGGGTTCCGTGCACTTGCACGGGCCGCGCCCCGTGCGAGTCGGTGATTCGCGGCACGAGGTCGAGATACTCGAAAATGCGGGCGAAAAGGGCCCCGGAAGTCTGCAAGTCGAGTGCGACGCGCATGAGCCCGAGCAAAGGGAACATGAGTCGCGCCTGCACGGTCGTGAACGCGACAATCGTTCCCGCGGTCACAGGCACCTCGCCGAGAATGAGCCACGCTGCGCAGAGATAGATGATGGCCGGGATGATGGCGAGAAATATCTGCACCATCGCGAAGAACCACTGACCGCTCATTTGCTGCCGCACTTGCAGAGCGACCTGGTTGTCGTTCTCCGCCTGGTACCGCGCGACTTCGGCCGGTTGCTGATTGAAGCTCTTCGCCAGGAGGATGCCGGAAACGGACAACGTCTCTTGCGTTATCGCGGTGAGTTCGCTGAGCGACTCCTGGGTCTTCGTCGCGATCCTCGCTCTCACCTGGCCGACGCGCCGCTGCGCGATCACGAGGAGCGGCATGAGGATGAGGGCGACGATCGTGAGCTGCCACGACAAGACGACCATCGCCACGAACGCCGCGATGACGGTGACGGTGTTCCCGAGCACGCTCGAGACCGTGTTGGTGAGCACTCCGGAGACGCCGCCGACGTCGTTCTGCAGCCGGGACTGGATGATGCCGGTCTTCGTTCGCGTGAAGAAGGCGAGCTCCATGCGTTGGAGGTGATCGAACAGTTTGACGCGCAAAGCGCCCATGACCTTATTGCCGACGGTCGCTGTGAGCCACGTCTGCCACACGCCGAGGCCGGCGGATGCGAGGTAAATCGCGACCATGAGCCCGACGATCTCGCCGAGCACGGCAAGATTCGGACCGCCCTTCGGGAACAGTCCGTGGTCGAATGCCTGTTGCGTGAGAAGCGGAGGGAGGACCGAAAGTCCGGCGCCGACCACGACGAGAATCCCCGTGATGACGAGCGCGACACGGTGAGGGAGGAAAAGTGCCGCGATGCGCCGGAACAATCCCTCGACCCTGGGCGCGTTCAGATTCGCCGCCCGCTGTGCCTGGATGTCGCCGCTGCTGATCCGGCTCCTGCCACCTCCGCGCATTCCGCTCATGGCTTTCATTATTCAGGAGGTTATGTGGCGGGTGTTCGTTACCGAAGCGCCTGGAGGCAACACCCGCCCCATAACCTCCTGAATAATGAAAGACCGGACCTGACGAGAACGCACCCTTACCACGCACGGTTCAGACGGTTTCGCCAGGTCCGGTCGGCTCGTTAGCCCTTCGTCGAACCCGCGAGCAGACCGCGCACGAAGTAGCGTTGAAGGGAGAAGAACACGATGAGTGGAATGACAATCGCGATGAATGCCCCGGCCGTGAGAAGGTGCCATTCCTGACCGTACTTGCCCGTCACTTCAGCCAGGAGTTTCGTGATCGGCGCAACCGTTCCGTCCGCGAAGACGAGGGCGACGAGCAGGTCGTTCCAGACCCACAGGAACTGGAAGATTCCAAACGCGGCGATCGCGGGCATCGTGAGGGGGAGGATGATACGGAAGAAGATCTGCCCGTGCCCCGCGCCATCCACTCGCGCCGCCTCGATCAATTCGCGCGGAATCTCCGACACGAAGTTGTGCAAAAGGAAGATCGCGAGCGGCAACGCGAAGATCGTGTGAGCGATCCACACTTGCGAATACGACGTGCCTTGATTGAGGCCGCTGAAGAGCACGACGCCGCCGATGTTGATGCCCCGCGAAAACAGGCTGAGGAGCGGAACGAGCGCCATCTGCAGCGGCACGATCTGCAGCGCGAAGACGCCGATGAAGACCCAGTCCTTGCCCTTGAAGTCGATCCACGCGAACGCATACGCCGCAAGCGAGGCGATCACGAGCGGAATGACGGTTGCCGGGAGGGTGATCGCAATCGAGTTGAGGAACGCTTCGCCCATCGTCAATTGCGTGTTTCCGGCACTGAGCACTTGCACGTAGTTGTCGAACGTGAATCCCCAATTGGAGAAGATCGTCCACCAGCCCGTAGTCGCGACTTCCTTTGCGGGACGCAGCGACGAAATGAGAAGTCCGAAGGTCGGAGTCGTCCACAGGATTGCGATGATGAGTGCGGCGATCGTGGCGGTTCGGCTCGTGAGCCTGCGCTTCGTGCGCTTCGCGGCCGTGTGCTCGATCCGCGCTTCGCCTCGAGCGAGCTGTTTTTCTGTCGACCGGTCGATGGGCAGGTCGATGGGGGTGACGGCGCTCATCGGATCTCCCTTTGCTTCTTGATCTGTCTCGCGTTGTACACGATGATCGGCATGACGAGCAGGAACAGCACGACCGCGAACGCGGCGCTGCGCCCGGTCTCGAATCCTTTCCATTGCGTATACATCTCGTTCGCGATGACGCTCGTCTCGTTCGTTCCCGCGGTCATCGTGCGCACGATGTCGAACACTTTGAGCGACGCGATGGAAATGGTCGTCAGGACGACGATGAGCGAACTCCGGATGCCGGGCACCGTGACGTTCATGAAGCGCTGCCACGCATTCGTGCCGTCGAGTTCTGCAGCCTCGAGTTGCTCGGCCGGCACGCCCTTGATCGCGGCCGAAAGGATGACCATCGCGAATCCGGTCTGGATCCAAATGAGCACGACGATGAGGAAGAACGAGTTCCACGGCGAGTTCTGCAGCCAGTAGACCGGTTGGCCGCCGAACCACACCACGATCTGGTTCAGCAAACCGATCTGATCCTGGTCGGCCGGCTTCGCGTCGTAGACGAACTTCCAGATGATGCTCGCGCCGACGAAGGAGATCGCCATCGGCATGAACACGAGCGCTTTGAAGATTTTCTCTCCGCGAGACTTGTCGATGAACGCCGCATACGCGAGCCCGAAAATCGTCGACAGCGTGGGCACGACGAGCACCCACACGATCGTGTTGATGACCACGCGGATGCCGTACGGCTGCGTGAATATCCAAATGAAGTTGTCAAACCCGACGAAGTTGCGGCTCCGATTGTCCTGGAACGCCTGAATGGTCGTTCCGATCGTCGGGTAGATGAGTCCGATCGCCAGGAGGATCACAGCTGGCGCGAGAAACCCGACGAGCTGGAACAAATAGCCGGCGCCTTGCCGCGATCGATAGTCGAGAAGGAAGAAGAGACCGCCGAGAACCGCGGCGATGAGGGCCGCCCAGAACACGGACCCGAGGAGAAGCATGGCGACGAGCGGTACGAGAACGCAAACGCTCAACCGGATGATCGTGTAACGCCGGCCCGTGCGCGGCGCGATTTCGATGAAGAAGAGCAGAAGCGCGATCACGGCACCGAATGCTGCGATTACGAGGACGATCTGCAACCACGCTGGTAGCGCAGCTATCCAGCCAAGGAACTGGGACATTGTCGACCTTTCGAGTGCGTCGTCGGACTCTATGGGATGTGCCGCGAGCGTACCAGTGGCACGCGAAGTCGCGCAGCGGTGCCGGGCGGTGGGGCCGGCGTTGCCGCCGACCCCGCCGTCATCCGGTTTCTAGCTGGACGGCCAGGAGCCGTCGATGGTGGTGAGAACCTCATCCACCGACTTGCCGTTGATCCAGTCGACCATTCCGGTCCAGAACGAACCCGATCCGACGACCCCGGGCATGAGGTCAGAGGCATCGAAACGGAACGTCGTCTTCGGGTCCTGAAGGATCTTGATCGCTTCCGACAGGATCGGGCTCGACGCGTTGGCCGGGTCAAGGCCGTTGTTCGCGCTGATCACGCCGCCGAGCTTCACTCGGCTGTTCGCCCACTCGGGGCTCGACAGGTATTCCTGGACCTTGACCGTGTCGGCGTCATTCGAGAATGCCGCGACGATCTCGCCACCACCGGTGACCGCGTTGCCGCTGCCATCGATGGACGGGGTCATGAAGGCCCAGATGTCCTTGTCGGGTCCGACCGTGGTGTTGCCGTTCTTCGGGTCCGTGAGGAATCCGTCGAAGAACGACGCCTGGTGCGTGAGGGAGCACGTGCCGTTGCCCATGGCGCGAGCGACGTCACCGAACGGCGTGGAGTTGATCGACTTCACGTCGCCGAATCCGGCGTTCACGTAATCCGGGTTGAGCAGGATCTTTCCGAGTGAATCGAACGCCGCCTTGATCGCCGGGTCGGAGAACTTCACTTCGTGGTTGACCCACTTGTCGTAGGTCTCCGGTCCTGCCTGGCGGAGGACAAGGTCCTCAATCCAGTCGGTGCCCGGCCAGCCCGTCGCCGCGTCAGAGCCGAAGCCTGCGCACCACGGCGCCGTTCCGAGCTTGTCGCGCATTTGCTGCGTCAGGTCGAGGAGTCCCTGCCATGTCGTCGGAACGGTCCAGCCGTTGTCCGCGAACTGCTTCGGCGAGTACCAGATGAAGCCCTTGACGCTCGCCATGAGCGGGGCGCCG
>JAHBST010000048.1 GCA_019638975.1 Cryobacterium sp. | reverse complement strand
CGGAGCGTTTTGGGCCGGGGATGAGAATTCGACGTGGGAGGCGTTTCGATGGTCGCTCAACGCCGGGATCTCTGCCGCGTCCTGTGGAATCGTCTATTGGGGCTGGGACTTCGGAGGATTCTCCGGGGACGTACCGGATGGCGAGCTGTATTTGCGATCTGCTCAAGCGGCCGCGTTCGTCCCGATCATGCAGTATCACGCCGAGTTCAACCATCATCGCGTGCCCTCGCATGATCGGACGCCGTGGAACATCGCCGAGCGCAACGATGACTCGCGCGTCCTGCCGATTTTCCGAACCTTCGCCAAACTCCGAGAGCGGCTCATCCCGTACCTCGCCGAGCAAGCGTCGGCAACGGTCGAGTCGAGCGCTCCGCTCATGAGGGCCCTTTTCTTCGAGCACCCGCGGGACGAGGAAGCGTGGAACCGTCCACGGCAATGGCTGCTTGGAGACGACCTTCTCGTTTCACCCGTGACCGAGCCAGGTGTGCACAGCTGGGACACCTATCTCCCCGCGGGCGATTGGGTGGACGCGTGGACGGGCGAGAAATACTCGGGCGGCCGCGTGGTGTCCCGTCCTGTGCCGCTTGACGTGATTCCCGTCTACGTGCGCGCGCCGTCGTGGGAGAAATTGCGGGGAGTGTTCACGCCGTAGGATTGCGTCAATCCTGCACGCGCGAGACAAAGGATCGATAACTTATTCTGCAGCCCATCTCCGCGGGAATCGTCGGCTCCATCGCAGGGTTTGCGACATCCTTCGCGCTCGTGATCGCGGGACTGCAAGCCGTGGGGGCGACGGATGCGCAAGCCTCGTCCGGACTGCTCATTCTGTGCGTCACCGTCGGTCTGACCTCGATTCTCTTCGCCCTCCTCTATCGCCTCCCGATCTCGATCGCGTGGTCGACCCCCGGTGCGGCGCTCCTCGTGGCGGCCGGTCAGAATCACGCGAACTTCGCTGCGGCCGTCGGCGCATTCATCGTGTGCGGCGCGCTCATCGTGTTGTGCGGACTGTGGCCGGCGCTCGGGCGCCTTGTGACGAGCATCCCCAAACCGATCGCGAGCGCGATGCTCGCGGGCATCCTGTTCCCGATTTGCCTCGCGCCGGTCAGCGCGATGGTCGACTTCCCTCTGCAGGCACTCCCGATCATCCTCGTCTGGCTGATCATGCTTCGCCTCGCGCCCCGATGGGCAGTGCCTTCCGCGATGGTCGTCGCGGCCGTCGTCATCGCACTCTACGCAGGCGGCGGCTGGATGCAATCCGCGGCGCTCGCGCCGCAACTCGCATTCGTGGTTCCCGTCTTCGACCCGGCGGTCATTGTGAGTCTCGGAATTCCGCTCTTCATCGTCACGATGGCCGGTCAGAATGTGCCGGGCTTCGTCGTGATGTCGACATTCGGATACTCGACCCCGGCGCGCCCTGTGCTCGTCGGGACAGGCGTCGCGACGGCGGGCGGGGCCCTCTTCGGCGGTCACGCCATCAACCTCGCCGCGATCACCGCCGCGATCATGGCGAGTCCCGAAGCGGCCCCCGACAAGTCGAAGCGGTGGATCGCGACCTTCAGCGCCGGAGTTCTCTACCTGATGCTCGGACTCGGTGCGGGCGTCGCGACCGCGCTCGTGGCTGCGTCGCCGTCGATCCTCATCATCGCCGTCGCCGGACTCGCGGTTGTCGGAGCGCTCGTCACATCCGTCACGAGCGCGCTCGAAGAACCTGCGCACCGAATCGCCGCGATTGCGACATTCCTCGTGACGGCATCAGGATTCACGCTCGTCGGAGTCGGATCCGCATTTTGGGGATTGCTTGTCGGCGCCTTGTTCATGATCTGGCTCGGATGGCGCCGCCGCCCCGGCGCGGATGCTTCGTCGTCGGCGCCCCCGCGCGCCGCTTCCTGACGTTCCCCACAGGGCACACGCCGCGTCTGCTCCCTGCGGGACCGCCCTTGCGGGAGTTCTCCGGAGCGGACTACTCGAGCCCGCGCCGCTTCAGCAGCGGCTCGATCACGGCATCGCGACCACGGAAGTCGCGGTAAGCATCCAGCGCATCCATCTTGCCTCCGACCCCGAGAAGTTTCGACCGGAATCGATCGCCATTGGATCGCGTGAGCCCGCCGTTTTCCTTGAACCACTCGACGGTGTCGGCATCCAGAACTTCGCTCCAAATGTAGGAGTAGTACCCGGCGTCATAGCCGCCGGCGAAAGTGTGAGCGAAATACGTGCTCGAATAACGAGTCGGCACGGCCGGATTGTCGAGCCCCACCGCCGCGAGCGCAGCCGCCTCGAATCCCGCGACATCCGACACCGAATCGTCCGCGGTGATCGAGTGCCATGCCTGGTCGAGGAGCGCCGCAGCGAGGTATTCGCTCGTTTGGAAACCCTCGTTGAACTGTCGGGACGCCTCCAACTTATCGACGAGCTCTTGCGGCATCGGCTCCCCGGTTTCGTGGTGCACGGCGTAATTCGCGAGCACTTCCGGCCACAGCATCCACATCTCATTCACTTGGCTCGGGAACTCGACGAAGTCGCGGAACACGCTCGTTCCCGTGAACTTCGGATACGTCACGCGCGCGAACAGACCGTGCAGAGCATGACCGAACTCGTGGAAAAACGTGTTCACCTCGTCGTAGGTCAGAAGCGTGGGCTCGCCCGCGGCGGGCTTCGGCACATTCAGATTGTTGACCACGACGACGGGCTGGTCGAGCAAATCGTTCTGTCCGACAAGTTCGTTCATCCAGGCACCGCCACGCTTGGAGTCGCGCGTGTAGAGGTCGCACACGTACAGACCGACGGGGGAGCCGTCCTCGTTCGCGACTTCGAACACGCGCGCATCCGGATGGTACGCGACGAGGTCACCCCGCTCCGTGAACGTGATCCCATACAGTTGGTTCGCGGCGAAGAATACGCCGTCACGCATCACCCGCTCGATCTCGAAGTAGGGGCGCATCGCGGCGGTGTCCACGTCGAATTTCTTCTGACGCACCTTTTCGGTGTAAAAATCCCAGTCCCAGGGCTCGATCGCGACTCCCGCGATCTCTTCGAGATCCTTCTGCTCCGCCCGAGCGTTTCGTGCGGCCGGGGGCGCAAGCTTGCCGAGCATCGCGGCGACCGCTTCAGGAGTTTTCGCGGTCTGATCTGCCGTCACAAAACCAGCGTGCGTATCGAATCCGAGAAGTCGGGCGCGCTCGGCCCTCAGCTTCGTGATCTCGAGTACGAGCTTCGTGTTGTCGTGTTCGCCGCCGCGGTTCCCGCGAGCCCGGGAGGCTGCCATGATCCGTTCGCGAACGTCGCGATTCGTGAGGTTCGCGAGATACGGATGCCCCGTCGGAAGGACGAGAGTCACGAGGTACTTTCCGTCGAGTCCGCGCTCTTTCGCGGCTTCGGCCGCGGCGGAGATTTCTCCCGCACCGAGCCCGTCCAGCTCGGCAACGTCGTCAATGACGACCGCGAGGTCATTCGTGTCGGCGAGGAGGTTCTTCTCGAACCTCGTCGTGAGGGTCGAAAGCTTTTGGTTGTAGTCCTTGAGCTTCTCCTTCTGCTCGTCGTCGAGGCCCGCGCCGGCAAGCGTCATTTCCGTGAAGTAGCGCTCCACGAGATAGCGCTGCTCCGCGTCGAGCTCGAGCGAATCCAGTTGGTCGTGAATCGTCTTGATCCGCCAATAGAGCTGCGAGTCGAGCCGGATCGCATCCTCGTGAGCGGCCATCCTGGGTGCGATTTGCTCTTCGAGTTCGTTCGTGAAGTCGTTCGAGTCCGATGAGGACTTGTTGTAGAACACGCGTGCAACGCGCATCAGGGTCTGGCCGCTCTGTTCCAGTGGCACGAGCGTGTTGTCGAAAGTCGGCATGTCGCGTCGGCGCGTGATATTCGTGACTTCGGCGAGCTGCTCCTCAAATCCCCTCTCGAACGCGGGAAGGTAGTGCTCGTCGCGGATGTCGGCGAAAGGCGGCAATTCGTACGGGAGAGTGCTCGGCTGAAAAAACGGGTTCGTCATGCTCCAACCTTATTAGGCTGTGACCATGGCGGTACCGTCCGAGCATTACACGCACGGTCACCACGAGAGCGTCCTTCGCTCTCACAGTTGGCGCACCGTGGAGAATTCCGCGGCCTATCTCGCCCCCTGTCTCAGTTCCGGTACGACCGTGCTCGACGTCGGATGCGGACCCGGCACGATCACGATCGACATGGCGGCGATGGTTTCGCCGGCTCGCGTCGTCGGGATCGACGCGTCGGCCGAGATCATTGCGAGAGCCACGGAGCTGGCCGCCGAACGCGATATCGACAACGTCGAATTCGTTGTCGGCAATGCCTACGAACTCGATTACGAAGACCAATCGTTCGATGTCGTGCATGCTCACCAGGTTCTTCAGCACCTCTCCGACCCCGTTCGGTTGCTGCGCGAATTGCGGCGAGTGCGCGCGGCCGACGGTGTGGTCGGTGCGCGCGACGTCGATTACGGCGCTTGCTTCTGGTATCCGACCTCGATCGGGCTCGATCGATGGCTCGAACTCGTGCGCGCCGTCTACCGGAGCAACGGCACGGAACCGGACGCCGGTCGCCGATTGAAGTCCTGGGCGATGGATGCCGGCTTCGCCGACGTGGTGTCGACGGCTTCGGTGTGGGCGTTCAACTCGGAAGCGGATCGCGAATGGTGGGGAAGCATGTGGGAAACGCGCATCCTGCAATCGGCGCTCGCGGTCGACGCGATCGACGCGGGGCTTGCCACGCAGGACGAATTGATCGATATCTCGCGTGCCTGGCGCGACTGGATCAACGAGCCGGACGGTTGGCTCGCCATGCCGCACGGGGAGATTCTGTGCCGAGGTTGATGCAAAGAAGACATTGCAAATCTTTGGTTGCAAAGATGTAGTTGCAAAGAGTTCTTTGCAATGCTATCTTTGTATCTATGAGCGAGAACGACGAGCAGCACAGCGAGCGACACGATCGCCAGATCGACCTTGAGTCGCTCAAGGCGCTCGCTCACCCGCTTCGCGTCAAGATTTTCGACGTTCTCTCCACTTATGGAAGCTTCACGGCGAGCGGCCTGGCCGAACGCCTCGGGGAGTCCAGCGGCGCAACCAGCTACCACCTCCGCCAGCTCGCCAAACACGGCTTCGTGCGCGAGGTCGACGGCAAGGGCGTCGGCCGCGAGCGCTGGTGGGAGCGCACTCCCGGCGGAATTGTCCTTGGTTCGCCGGATACTAAAGAGACCCAGGCCGGCCGCGAAGCGAGCCAACTGGTGATGCGCGAATGGTCCAGCAGCCGCGAGCGCAATCTCGGCGAATTCCTCGATCGCGGTTTCGATGAGCTCGCAGAGAAATGGGTCGAGGCGAGCGTCATCAGCCTCAGCAACGTGTGGGTGACCGCCGAGGAATTGGCCGAGTTTTCCGAGCGATACATGACCATGGTCGGCGAATTCGGTGACAAGCATCGCGATCAGCGCACGCCGGGATCTCGTCCCGTACAACTTCAATTTCACGCATTCCCCGTCATGGACGGCGAAGAAATTCCCACAAGCGAACAGCACAACGAAGGAACAGAATCATGACATTCACAGCATCCATTCCCACGACTCAGCGAACCGAGTCTTCGACCGGTCCGACTCGTCACGCCTACGCCATCGACGGTTTCGTCGAAAACGTCGCGGTCGCCATGCTCACGTGGTCCAGAGCCCGCGAGCAGCGAGCGCTCGTCAACCATGCCGAGCACTCGCAGCGCCGCCAATTGCGCGACTCCATCCAGCAGCGCGAAGCCAACGCGTTGAGGATGACCCAGCGCCTCGGTCTGTGATTGAGCGCTCGGCGCGACAACCACTGAACTCGACTCCGGCCAGGGGCGGCGTGCGGCTGTAAACAGCTATTCCTCCACCCGCTCCTCGCCGGAGTCGCTTGTCGTCGTCTGCACCGTGCCGTCGCGATCGACCCGGACGATCGTGATCTCATCATGGCCCCCGAGAGGGTCCAGCTCCGCGAGCGGCAAACCCTCGAGCCACGTCAGAGTCCAGCGACGATCGCTTGCGACGGTGCGCGTTTCGACCTCGCGGATGGCCTCCATCATCGCAACGGGAAGGCGCGACGGCGGCTCTCCGCCGAATGGCCACCTCGTGCCGAGCTGCACTATTCGCTCGTCTCCGCGAATTCGAGAGCGGCAATGGCGACGTCGTCAGCCTCGACGAAGGACAAATCAACGATCCGACCGACAGCGGCCAGATCCCCGTGTGCTTCCGCGAGCAGCGCGGGGGCGGCAATCGTCGCGGAGGCGACTTCCGCCTTTTGCGATGCCTTGGCGTCCGTCTTCGCGCGACGGATGCCGATGAGCGCCTCACTCGTCAGACGCAAGAGTCCGCGCGGTGCTGCGTCGACCGGGCGAACCGGCCACGGCGAGGTGTGAATGGACGAGTCATGCGTCCACGACCACACCTCTTCCGTTGCGAAGGAAACAACCGGCGCGAGCAACCGGAGAAGCACATCGACCGCGATGTGCAGCGCAGCGACAGCAGACTTCTGACCCGTGGGTCCTGCGGTGCCATACGCCCGATCCTTCACGAGTTCGAGGTAGTCGTCGCAGAACGTCCAGAAGAACTGTTCGGCCGCTTCGAGCGCGCGAGCGTGATCGTAAGCGTCAAAGGACTTGGTCGCGATTGTCACCACTTCGCTCAATTCGGCGAGCATGTCCCGATCGAGCGGCTCCGTGACCTCGGATGCGACCGCAGCACCGGTCGTTTCGAAGGAGTACACGAATTTCGCGGCGTTCAATATCTTGATCGCGAGACGGCGGCCGATCTTGATTTGTTTCGGATTCTGCGGGTCGAACGCGGCGTCTGTGCCAAGCCGGGACGACGCGGCCCAATAGCGCACGGCATCCGATCCGTGCTCCTCGAGCAAGCCGGTCGGCGTGATGACATTGCCTTTCGACTTCGACATCTTCTTGCGATCCGGGTCGACGATGAATCCGCTGAGGCCCGCGGTCTTCCACGGTGCGACACCGTGTTCGAACTCTGCGCGCAGCATCGTCGAGAAAAGCCACGTGCGGATGATGTCCTGCCCCTGACTGCGCAAGTCGTACGGAAAGACGAGGTCGAACAATTCGGGGTCGCGCTCCCAGCCGCCCGCGATTTGAGGAGTGAGCGACGATGTCGCCCACGTGTCCATGATGTCGAGTTCACCGACGAAGCCGCCCGGCCGGCCGCGCTGGCTCTCGTCGTATCCGGGCGCGGCATCCGATGAGGGATCCACGGGGAGCAAGTCCTCGGTCGCGGGGATCACCGCACCGGGGTTTCCGTCATCGTCGAGTTCGTACCACACGGGAATCGGGACTCCGAAAAATCGCTGGCGGGAGATGAGCCAGTCGCCCGTGAGCCCTCCCACCCAGTTCTCGTAGCGCACGCGCATGAAGTCGGGCACGAAATTCACGTCGCGGCCTCGAGCGAGCAGCGCGTCGCGAAGTTTCTCGTCGCGTGCGCCGTTCGTGATGTACCACTGCAAAGTGCTCACGATTTCGAGTGGTTTGTCGCCCTTTTCGTAGAATTTGACCACGTGGGTGATGGGCTTGGGCTCTCCCTCGAGATCGCCGCTCTCGCGGAGCAGCTCCACCATCCGCGCCTTCGCACTGAAGACGGTCTTCCCCGCGAGTTCGGCAAAAGCCGCCCTGGCGGGTTCGCTCTGAAGGACCTCCGGCGGGTCGGGGAGGATGCGCCCATCCCGGCCGATGATCGTGCGGTTCGGCAGATCGAGTTCGCGCCACCACACGACATCCGTGACGTCGCCGAACGTGCAAATCATCGCGATGCCCGAACCTTTGTCCTGTTGCGCAAGGCGATGGGCGACGACAGGCACCTCGACGTCGAAGATCGGAGTGCGCACGGTCGTGCCGAAGAGCGGCTGGTACCGCTCATCATCCGGATGCGCGACGAGCGCAACGCACGCCGGAAGGAGCTCGGGGCGGGTCGTCTCGATGTACACGGGTGAGCCGTCGGGCTTGTGGAACGCGACACGGTGGAAAGCCGCAGGCATTTCCTTGTCTTCGAGTTCGGCTTGCGCGACCGCCGTGCGGAACGAAATGTCCCACAGCGTGGGTGCCTCGGAGCGATATGCCTGACCCCGTGCAAGATTGCGCAGGAATGCGCGCTGGGCCGCGGTTTGCGCTTCCGGCCCGATCGTGCGGTAGGTCTGGGTCCAATCGACCGAGAGTCCCAATGCGCGCCACAGCGCTTCGAATTGCTTCTCATCTTCGACCGTGAGCGTCTCGCACAATTCGATGAAGTTGCGGCGGCTGATCGGCAACTGGTCGGCCGCTTTGCTGCTCTTGTTGTCGCCGCCCTCGAACGGCGGTGTGAATTCGGGGTCGTAGGGGAGGGACGGGTCGCACCGCACGCCGTAATAGTTCTGCACCCTGCGTTCCGTGGGCAGCCCGTTGTCATCCCACCCCATCGGGTAGAACAGGCTCTTGCCGCGCATCCGCTGATAGCGAGCGGAGAGGTCCATGTGCGTGTAACTGAACACGTGCCCGATGTGCAGCGACCCGGATGCTGTGGGCGGCGGCGAATCGATCGAGTAGATATTGCTTCGCGGATCCGGATGGGCGAGGGCCGCGGCGCGGTCGAAGCGGTAGGTGCCATCCGATTCCCATCGGTCACCCCACTTGCGCTCGAGTCCTTCGAGGATGGGCTTGTCGGGGATGGCGTCGGCCATGGCGTGCTCCGGTTTCGCTATATGCGGCACCGTGTCACGTGCTGAGGTGCCTGAGTGTAGGTTGTGCACTCATGCTACCGGACCGGCTGCTGCATTC
The DNA here is from genome assembly GCA_019638975.1 of Cryobacterium sp. GTDB lineage: Bacteria > Actinomycetota > Actinomycetes > Actinomycetales > Microbacteriaceae > Terrimesophilobacter. Next base: position 5,760 of record JAHBST010000048.1, on the reverse strand, counting down.
AGCGGCTGAGGTCGGTCACCGTCCAGGTCTTGCTCACGTGCTCGCCGTGTGGACCCACGAGCGTGATCGTGTAGTCACGGGACGGTCCCTGATCGAAGCACGGGAACAGGTGCTCATCGGTGAAGTCATTCTGGTTGCCGTTGAGCGGCACTTGCATGTAGTTCTTGTTCTTGGCGTCCTGGTTGCCGGGCGAATACCACGCCTCGACTGCATTGGCGCTCGTCCAGGACACCGTGATGGGCGGCTTGGGCGGCTGATTGTCCTCATTGCCGGCGTCGCACCGCACGGTGGTCGGGGCCTTGAAGCTCGTGAACTTCGTCTTCGTGTCAGCGGGCGGCGGCGTCGAGGCAGTGGGGCTCGAACTGGGCTCGGCGCTCGGCGTCTCGCTCGGCGATCCATTGAGAGTGGCCGATGGCGATCCTTCGGCCCCCGGATTCGGTGGATTCTGACTGCCGAGACCCTGACCGATCATGAGGAAGACGACCGCCACGAGCGCGAGCAGCAGGACGCCGCTCACCGCCGCGAGCGTGATGATGAGTTTCTTGTTGCCGCTTGCCGGTGGTGCCGATTGGGTGGACATGGTGCCTCCTCAACGACGAATGTGCTGTTTAGTGGTCGCCGTTGTTGGTGACGGTGACTTTCTTGCTGAACTTCCCATCAGGGCCGATGACGGTGAGCGTGTAGGTCTGACTCGCCGAGGGGCACGGGAACTCGTAGGGGCTATTGCCCGCAGGGAAGTCGTCGTTGCTGTTGCCATTAGTCGGGAGATTCCACCCCATTCCACCGTTGATGCCGTCATCCGTGGCAACTCCGAAACCTATTTGCGTGACGTTGGTCGTCTTCCAGGTGAATTTGATGTAGCTGGGGAAGGGGCCGCCTGGCGCGCTGTTATTGCAGAAGACCGTCTTAGGGCTGACCTTAAATTCATTGATCGCCGTCTTGGTGCTGGGCGGCGGAGGCGGCGCACTGGGGCTCGCACTGGGGCTCGCGCTGGGGCTCTCATTTGGGGTGTCGCTCGGGCTTGCGCTCGGGCTCGCGCTCGGGGTGTCGCTCGGGCTCGCGGATGTGTCGGACCCTGCACCCGGCGCCGCTGCCGGAGTCCCCATTCCACGGGAGAAGAGCAGCGTCAGCAGGACGACGACGGCGATGAGAAGCAGCCCGCCAATGATCGACAGCAGGATGACGAGAGTCTTCGACTTCTTCGCCTTTTCAGGTTCTACCGGCCCGCTTTGCGCATCGAATCGCTCGGTTGGAGTGTTGTCACTCATGAGTCCCCGCAATGTCAATTACTGCCCGGCATGTGACCTGATTGAGGGACATCATAAGGGCGCGGGAGGCTGCCGCACCAGAGCCAACCTCCCGCGCCCGTCCAGGGGCGGAGCCGTCGCTACGACTCCGCTATTACCTCATCGCGCACGCGGATCCGCTGGGCGATCAGCGATGCAGCGAGAGTGAGTACGGAAAGGAGTGCGAGGACGATTCCCGGATGCCACCACGCCGAATCCGTGGCCGCGGCGAGAGCTTGCGTCGCGATCGGAATGAGCCCGGAGATCACCGCCGCGACACTGTACGCGATCGACAGAGCGCTGTAGCGAACGGGGCCAGTGAAAAGGTCGGACATGAGTCCGCCCAGACCGGCCCACGCGAGGGTCGGTAGGATGCCGCCGACGATCATGGTTCCGACAAGGATCGGGAACGTCGCGAACTGCAGCATCCAATACATGGGGAAAGTGATGAGCAAGGTACCCAGAGCGCCGAGCGCCACGACGCGCGCCGATCCGATTCGATTGGCGAGCACGCCGAAGAGCGGGATCGTCACGAGTTGAAGGAGGCTCCCGATGAGGGTCGCCTGGAAAAGCTCCTGGTAGGAGAATCCGAGCGCCGTCACACCGTAGGCGAGAGTGTACGTGTTCATGAGCGAGTAGGAGCCGATGCCGAGAAGTGCGGCGGAAATCGCCACGAGGATGGCGAAAGGATGCGCCCGGAAAACCCGCAAGACGGGTGTGCGAGCCCGCCGGCCGGTCTCGAGGAGATTCCGGAACACGGGAGTCTCATCGATCGCGAGCCGAAGATAGAACGAAACGGCGAGCAGTGGAAACGCGAGAAGGAACGGGAGGCGCCATCCCCACGCGAGCATGTCCTCACCGCTCAGGGTGAGCGTCAACAGGAGGAAAAGTGCGCCCGTGAGAATTGTTCCGACGGGCGAACCGAGCTGGGGGAGCGCCGCGTAGAAACCGCGCTTGCGATAGGCGGCGTGCTCGGTGGCGAGGAGGATGGATCCACCCCACTCGCCACCGAGCGAGAGGCCCTGGACGATCCGCAGTAGTGCCAGCAGGATGGGCGCAAGGATGCCGAGTTGGGCGAAATCGGGGAGGAGTCCGATTGCGCCGGTGGCGAGGCCCATGATGCCGATCGTCCAGAGGAGGGTGCGTTTGCGGCCGATCCGGTCGCCGAGGTGGCCGAACAGGATCGCACCGAGCGGTCGCACGAGGTAGGACATGGCGAGGAGGAGGAACGAGAGAATGGTGCCGGCTGTCCGATCCTGTTCCGGAAAGAAGAGGGGCGCGCTGAAGATCGCGCTGAAGTACGCGAACACGTAGAAGTCGTACGACTCGAGAGAGGTGCCGACGAAGGACGCGAGTACAACCTTTCTCGCTACCGTGGGGTTGGATGGTTTTACAACGATGGGTTCGAGGTCTGTCGCGGTCACGCGGCGCCTTTCCTGAAGTGAGCGATCGGTTTGTTGTACTGAGTGCAGTAATAGATACTAGTGGGAGAATCGAATGATGCGCGAGCGCAGATCCGTGGGACGGCCGAGAGCGTCGTCGCGCGACACGATCGAGGAAGCCGCCGCGGAACTGTTTCTTGAACAGAGCTACGCGGGAACGACGATCGACGACATCACGCAGCGTGCCGGCGTGAGCCGTGCGACGTATTTCAACTACTTCGATTCGAAGAGCGACTTGCTGTGGATCGATGCCGACCAGGCGATCGAACGATTCTCAGAGTGCGTCGGCGCGGGCTTCAAAGTGCTCGACGCGATTGCGACGGTCGCCTCGGAAGTGGGTTCGGAACGCGTTCCCCTGGTCGTCGCGCAATCGGATGTCATGGGCACGGGAGACGAGCTCGTCGCGTCCGGCTTCGTTCGGGTTGCGCGCGTCACGACTCTCATCCGCGCGGCGCTCGTCGCGGAATCCTCCGAGGAGCCGGGATCCCTTTCCCTGCACGTGCGCGCGAATTGCCTGTCCGGTGCGATCATCGCCGCGTGGGGCGCATGGATTGCCGGCGGCGTTTCCCGCCGCTCGCTCGCCGAGTACTTGAACGACGCGCTTGCGCTAGTGAAATTAGAACAATAGAATGACAACGTGCTGATCCGAATCGACCCGGCATCCGACGTCGCGCTCTTCGAGCAGATCGCCGGAAGCATCCGCGCGTCGACGATCACGGGAACTCTCGCGATCGGCGAACGGCTGCCGTCGGCTCGTGACCTCGCCGAGGCGCTCGACATCAACGTGCACACGGTACTTCGGGCGTACCAAGTGCTGCGCGATGAAGGGCTCGTCGATTTGAGGCCCGGTCGGGGAGCGATCGTGACGGCACGCGCGTCCGGCGATTACGATGCGCTCAACGCTGCCGTCAGCACCGTCATCGCAGAAGCGCGCAAGCTCGAAATCGCGCCATCCGCACTCGCCGCACTGATCAGGGAGACATACCAATGACGAGTCATCAGGACGACCCGAAAGCAGCGGCCGCGTCCGTGCGATCGCGAGTGCTCATCATCGGGGGCATCGTACCGATCGCGATCACGATCGTCGCGACTGCACTCATGATCTCGTGGTTGCCCGAATTGCCCGAACCGATCGCCGTGCACTGGAACGTCTCGGGCGCCAACGGATTCGGCCCGGTCCTGCCGTTCGTCATCGTGCCGCCCGTCGCGACCGCACTGTTCAGTTTTTTCGCCGTCGCGTGGTCGAGAAGGTCGATCGTGTCGGGCGTCATGGCGTGGAATCAGAAAGTGATCGTCGTCGCGAGCGTGTGGTTCGCGGTGCTCATGAACGTCGCATTCGCCGGGAGCCTTTGGGTTCAACGCGGAATAGCGGATGCCCACGATGCTCCGGATGTCGGCCCGACGCTCCTGATCGGGTTCACTGCGGCCGTCGTTCTCGGCGCTCTCGCCTGGTTCCTTCTTCCGCCCGGCCGGGCCGTCGACGCGCCGGGTGTCGCGGCGTCCCCGGTATCAGTCGCAGGAGGCGAGCGCGTGTCGTGGTCTCACTCGACTCAACTCGCCACAACACCGTTGATTCTTATTTCTGTCGTGATCGGCGTTGCTTTCGCGACCGTCATCGCGAGCGTCGCCGTGACTCCGCGGTGGGTCCTCCAGGGAACCATCACGATCCTCGTGGTTTCGGCGCTCGCCGCGACGAACTTCTGGTGGCGTGTGTCGGCCGACACTCGCGGATTCATCGTGAAGGGATTCTTCGGGTGGCCGCGCAAGCGCATCCCGCTCGAGAGGATCACGTCGGTGAGCGTCGTCGACGTGAACCCGTCCGGGGACTTCGGCGGATGGGGCTGGCGCTGGACGGCGGACGGGCGCACGGGCGTCATTTTGTTTACGGGACCGGGAATCGAAGTGACGCAATCCAATGGCAAACGGTTCGTCGTGACCGTACCCGACGCGAGCACCGGCGCCGGGGTGCTCGCCGCGCTCGTCGCCAAGCGGTCTCGCAGTTAGGCGTTCTGCACAACGGATATCTCCGCGAGCGGTATCCTTGAGGCAGAAGCTGCGATCCGGCAATCACCGGGGAGCTTTCGGAAGAACGCGCGCTGGAGTTCGGAGCAAAGGTCGATTCAGAACTTTGCTGCGTCGTCAGCACGGACAGCCGCTTCGGCGGCCGGTCACAGCGCCGGTAGAACCGAACGGATGGGCTCGTCACCGCCCGAACAGAGTGGTCGCCCGGCGAGGCGGCAAGCGAGGTGGTACCGCGGCGAACGTCGTCCTCGTGTTGACTGTGACACGAGGAAAGAAACCGATGACATACCCGCTCTCAGAATTCGGAGGAAGCTCCGCCGGCGGTCCCGATGGGGACCAGGGCACTGACCCGACCGAGCAATTGAGCTCGAGCCCCAGTTTTCCCGAACTGGAGGAACGGATCCTCGCATTCTGGGACGCCGACGACACCTTTGCGGCATCCGTCGCGCAGCGCGAAGGGTCCGAGGAGTGGGTCTTCTACGATGGCCCGCCCTTCGCGAACGGCCTTCCTCACTACGGCCACTTGCTGACGGGCTACGCCAAGGACCTCTTTCCCCGATTTCAGACCATGCGGGGCAAACAAGTGCACCGTCGCTTCGGTTGGGACACGCACGGTCTGCCCGCCGAACTCGAGGCGGAGCGCCAACTCGGGATCACCGATAAGAGCCAGATCGAAGAAATGGGAATCGCCGCCTTCAACGAGGCCGCGCGCGAATCCGTCCTCAAGTACACGAAGGAGTGGGAAGAGTACGTCACGCGGATGGCCCGCTGGGTCGACTTCGAGAACGACTACAAGACGCTCGACGTCACCTTCATGGAATCCGTCATTTGGGGCTTCAAGCAGTTGTACGACAAGGGCCTCGCCTACGAGGGCTATCGTGTGCTGCCGTACTGCTGGCGGGACCAGACGCCATTGTCCAATCACGAACTCCGGATGGACGATGACGTTTATCAGATGCGGCAGGACCAGTCCGTCACAGTGACGTTTCCGCTCGTGGGCGAGAAGGCGC
>JAHBST010000047.1 GCA_019638975.1 Cryobacterium sp. | reverse complement strand
ATCGACAGCGACATCGACGGCGTTAAGCGCGGCCGGAGTGTTGAGGTCGTCCAGCAGAAGGTGGCGAAGTTCGGCGCTGAGGCTCGAATCGTGCGCGGTCGATCGCCTGGCCCACTCGGTCCAGGAGGCGAGTCGTCGCTCGGCGAGAGCGAGCTCGGCGTCCGACCACGCCCAGTCTTCACGGTAGTGGTGGGCAAGCACGGCAAGGCGGATCGCTCGTGGGTCGAAGCCCTCGGAGGTGAGCCGCGACACGAAGACGAGGTTCCCGCGCGACTTGCTCATCTTTGCCCCGTCGAGGCTCACCATGCCCGCATGCGAATACAAGCGCGACCAGTCAAGTCCGGTGAGCGCCGCCGAATGGGCCGCGCTCATCTCGTGATGCGGGAAGACGAGGTCGGAACCGCCGCCGTTGAGCGTGATGGGAGCGGCGAGTCGATCTCCGCCGATGACTGAACACTCGATGTGCCACCCGGGCCTGCCACGGCCGACGGCGGAATCCCACGCAGGTTCGCCCGCGCGTTCCGAACGCCACAAAAGCGGGTCGAGCCGATCCCGCTTGCCCGCCCGATCAGGGTCTCCCCCACGTTCCGCCGACAGCGTGAGCATGGTCTCTCGCGAGTAACGGCTCTCCTGGCCGAGATGCCACGACGTCATGCGTTCGCCGGCCGCGATGTCGAAGTAGAGGTCGGGAGCGGCATCGGGGCTGTCCACCCAGTAGGCGAATCCGTCATCGAGCAAGCGAGCGCACGCGGCGCCGATCCGATCGATCGACTCCACGACTCCCACGTAATCCTCCGGCGGGATGATGCGCAGCGCTTCCATGTCGGAGCGGAACAGATCGATTTGCGACGCCGCGAGGTCGCGCCAGTCTGTGCCCGTCGCGGTTGCACGCTCGAGGAGCGGGTCGTCGACGTCCGTCACGTTTTGCACGTAGTGGACTTTGTGGCCCGCATCGCGCAACACTCTGTTCACGGTGTCGTATGCGAGATACGTCGCGGCGTGGCCGAGGTGCGTCGCATCGTACGGAGTAATGCCGCACACGTAGAGTTGTGCGACTCCTTCGGTCAATTCAACGGTGCGAAGACCATTCGACGAAGTGTCGAAAATGCGCGGAAGCGCGCCGCCGCCCCCAGGCGTCGGAAGTTGTGGTGGGGCCCACGACCTCACGGCAGGAGAACGCCGGTCGACAACAGCACGATGAGCGCGCCGCCGAGCAGGATGCGATAAATGACGAAAGGGAGGAACGAACGTTTCGTGATGTATCGCATGAAGAACGCGATGACGGCGAGTCCCACGACGAAAGCGACGACCGTGGCGGCGGCGATTTCCCACCCGCTGAATAGTTCCGGTACGCATCCTGCTGTGGCTTGAAGGCAGGGTTCCTTGACGGTCTTGTATAGCTGAAACAGTCCGCTGCCGAAGACGGCGGGAATCGCGAGCAGGAACGAATATCGGGCGGCAGCGCGCCGGTCGTAGCCCATGAACAGGCCGGCCGTGATGGTTCCACCGGAGCGCGAGACACCGGGGATGAGCGCGGCCGCTTGCGCGAGTCCGAAGATCAGCGCGTGCGGCCACGTGAGTTGCTTGAGCCGCAATTCCTTCTTCCCCACCCAATCGGCGATCCAGAGCAGGATTCCGAAAACGATGAGCGTGAAGGCGACGATCCACAGCGAGCGGAGTTTGGTTTCGATCTCGGTCTGGAAGACGAGGCCGAGGAGCACGATGGGAATGCTGCCGAGGATGATGAACCAGCCCATGCGCGCATCCGGATCGCTGCGCGGCACTTTGCCGAAGAGCGAGCGGAACCAGGCTCCGATGATCCGCGTGATGTCGTGCCAGAAATAGACGAGCACCGCGGTTTCGGTGCCGAGCTGGGTGATGGCCGTGAATGCGGCTCCGGGGTCGGCGCCGCTGCCCAGAAACTCGCCGACGATGCGCAAGTGGGCGCTCGAGGAGATCGGGAGGAATTCAGTGAGGCCCTGTACGAGTCCGAGAATGAGTGCTTCGATGAGGCCCACGAGCCGGCTTCTTCCTAGTAGTTCAGAAGCAGGTCCCCAAGGACCCGCCTGCCAAAGACTAATGCGTCGAGGGGCACTCGCTCGTCAACGCCGTGGAACATGGCGGGAAAATCGAGGTCGCCGGGGAGTTTCAGCGGCGCGAATCCGTAACCCGTGATGCCGAGCACGCTGAGCGCTTTGTTGTCGGTCCCGCCGGACAGCATGTAGGGCAACACGGGCGCTCCGGGATCGTGAGCGTTGAGAGTCGCGGTGATCGCCTCGATGAGCGGCCCGTCGAAGGTCGTCTCGAGGCCGACGTCCCGATGGATCACGACGATCTCGATATCGGGCCCGACGAGTTCGGCAATCTCGGCGAGTACGGCATCCTCGTCGCCCGGCAGCGTGCGGATGTCGATGAGCGCTTCCGCGGTATCCGGAATGACATTGTGCTTGTAGCCTGCGCTCACGAGCGTGGGGTTGCTCGTCGTGCGCAGTGTCGCGCGGATGAACCCTGCAGCAGTGCCGGTCTCGATCGCGAGTTCGTCAGGGCCGATTGCCTTCGGGTTGTGCCCGAGGATGGTCGCCACTTCGGCGAGCAATTGAGTCGTCGTGTCGGTGAGTTTTATGGGCCATTCGCGCTGACCGATCTTCGCGACGGCGACGGCAAGTTTCGTGACGGCATTGTCGCGAATGTAGCGCGAGCCGTGTGCGGCGGCGCCGCGAGCGATGAGCTTGATCCAGACCAGGGTCTTCTCGCCCGTCTGGACGAGGTAGGCGCGCTTGCCGTTCAACTCGATCGAATAGCCTCCCACTTCGCTGATCGCTTCCGTGGCGCCGGCGAAGAGCTCGGGATGCTGCTCGACCATGAATTGCGAGCCGTACACTCCCCCGGCTTCCTCGTCGGCGAAAAACGCGACGATGAGGTCGCGCGATGGCTGATTTCCGGCGCCCAGGATGTCCTGGAGCGCCGTGATGATCATGGCGTCCATGTTCTTCATGTCGACGGCTCCGCGACCCCACAGCAAACCATCCTTGATGACGCCGCCGAAGGGATCGACCGACCAATTTTCGGGTTGCGCGGGGACGACATCCGTGTGACCGTGCACGACGAGGGCGGGTTTGGACGAATCAGCGCCCTCGACACGTGCGACAACGCTGACGCGGCCCTTGTCGCTTTCGAACATGTGCGAGTCGAGCCCGAGTGCGGTGAGCTTCGCGGAGAGATATTCGGCCGCTTCGACCTCACCGTTGGACTTGCCTTCGCCGAAGTTGGTGGTGTCCATGCGGATGAGGTCGCGCGCGATGATCGCGGTCTCGTCAGCGTGAGTCGGGGAGGCGTCATTGCCCGGTTTCTCGGTCATGTCACAACGCTACCGGCTGGCGTGCGTGCCGGGCGCCGTCTGGACCTCGGTGCGAGTCACGACATGCTATTCTCGTGTGTCGGTGCAGGCTCGCACCGGATCCTGTCCGGATGGCGGAAATGGTAGACGCGCTAGCTTGAGGTGCTAGTGCCCGTATAGGGCGTGGGGGTTCAAGTCCCCCTTCGGACACAAATTCTTCACGTGACCTTGCGACGATAGATCGTCACCGCGAGCGCATACGCGACGACGAGCATCCCGACGAGCCACGCGAGCGCAATCCAGATCCCGCTGCCGACCGGTTGTCCCGCGAACAGAGCGCGAACGGTGTCCACGATCGAGGTCACGGGCTGGTTCTCGGCGAACCATGCCACAGGGCCGGGCATCGATGCCGTCGGCACGAACGCGGAGCTGATGAACGGCAGGAAGATCAGTGGGTAGCTGAACGCACTCGCGCCGTCGACGGACTTCGCGGTGAGACCCGCGATGACGGCGATCCAGGTGAGGGCGAGTGTGAACAGGAGGAGAATGCCGGCGATCGCGAGCCACGCAGCGAGTGAGGCGCCCGTACGGAACCCCATGAGAAGGGCGACGCCGATGACGACGGCCAGCGAAATCGTGTTTGCGGCAAGCGACGTGAGCACGTGCGCCCACAGCACGCTCGCGCGCGGGATCGGCATGGATTGGAACCGCTCGACGATTCCGCTCTGCATATCCAGGAACAATCGGTACGAGGTGTACGCGATGCCCGATGCAATCGTGATGAGCAGGATTCCGGGAAGCATGTAGTTGATATACGAATCCCCGGATCCCGTGCGGATTGCGCCGCCCAACACGTACACGAACAAGAGCATGAGGGCAATCGGGGTGACTACTGTCGTGACGATCGTGTCGGGGCTTCGCAGGATGTGCCGAAGCGAGCGAGCGGTCAGGGTGCGAGTGTCTCCAAGAATGTGGGTGGTCATGAGTCTTCCTTTTCTGCTGCGAGAGACGTTGCGACGGAGACGCCCCCGCCCACGAGGGCGAGAAACACGTCCTCGAGTGACGGCTGCTTCTCGATGTATTCCCGGGTGGCGGGTGGCAGGAGTTTCTTGAGTTCGGCAAGCGTTCCGCTCTGGATGATCCTGCCGTTGTGCAGGATCGCGATGCGGTCGGCAAGTTGTTCCGCTTCGTCAAGGTATTGCGTTGTGAGCAGCACCGTTGTTCCGGCTCCGGCGAGCATCCGGATTGTCTGCCAAACCTCGATTCGCGATTGCGGGTCGAGACCGGTCGTCGGTTCGTCGAGGAAGATGACGGGCGGATTTCCGATGAGCCCCATGGCGATGTCGAGTCGACGCCGCATTCCCCCTGAGTATGTCGCGGCGCGGCGGCTTCCCGCATCGCTCAACCCGAATCGGGAGAGCAATTCGTCGGCGACTCCCGCCGGATTCTCGAGGTGCCGCAGCTTCGCGACGAGAACGAGATTCTCTCGACCCGTCAAAACGTCGTCGACGGCGGCGAATTGTCCCGTCAGGCTGATCGATTCCCGAACCTTGGCGGGTTCGGCCATCACATCGAAGCCGTGGACGAGCGCGGTTCCGGCATCCGGTTTCAGGAGCGTCGAAAGGATGCGGACGAGCGTCGTCTTGCCCGCGCCGTTTGAGCCGAGAAGGGCGAAAATGCTCCCCGCAGCAATCTCGACGTCGACGCCGCGCAACACGTGGGTGTCCGAAAACGACTTCTCTATGCCGTTCACGCGAATCGCTGGTTCCACGCTCACGAGCGGTCCCCTCTCTCCGCGTCGCCGATCGCCTTCGTCAAACGGGCACGTTCTTTGTCGATCCACCTTTTGCCGAGGTATGCCTGGGCGAACGTCTCGGCGAATTCGACCGGATCGTCTCCGACGATGTCGCGCACGGGCGTTCCGTCGATGGCGGCGCGTTCCCACAAGTCCGCGAGGTCACCGAACATCGTTGTGAACGTGTCGCCGTCGGTAATTCCCCCGTAGTACAGGAAGTACCGATGCATGGCTTTTGCCGCGGTGACGTACGGTTCGGGAAGCGCGTCGATGCGCGCTTTGTCTTGCTTGTAGTGCTTCTTCTGCTCGAGAGAGCCGGTAAGGGTTTCAATCCATTTTGCGGTCATGATCTCATTCCTCGGTTGACTGGTTGATTGCGTAGTTGGCGAAGTCGTTGGATGCGGTCGGCGAGAAAATCCCAACTGCTCCAGAACTCTTGGAGATAGTCGACGCCGGCGGAGTTCAACGAGTAGACCTTTCGCGGCGGCCCCTTTTCGGATGGGACTTTCTCGACGTCCACGAAGCCGCGCTGCTCGACCCTGACGAGGAGCGCATACACTGTGCCCTCGACGATGTCGAGGAAGCCCTCCTCGCGCAGTCGTGCTGTGATCTCATAGCCGTATGCGGGTTGCGCGGCGAGAGTTGCAAGGACGATTCCCTCGAGGGTGCCCTTGAGCAGCTCGGTCATTTGCCTGCTCATGAAAGCCTCCTTTCGCTACCTAGTGATACAGATTACCACTAGATAGTAGCACCAAGTAGCTCAAGCGCAATTACGTTATTCGCACCAAACGCAACACAGCGGAACCGCATGTCAACGATGTATCGTTAGCGAAAGTGCGGGGCTCACGGTGAACCCCGAGTGCAAAGTGAAGGACGATCATGAGTGGTTCGCAGAAGACCAACGGCCCCGATTCCTTTCCGGGCATGCCCGGCGATTCGCGTCACCAGGGTTTCGGTTTGTGGGAAACCCTCGAGAGCTTGCGTTCCGAGTTCGAGCGGCGAGTCGGCCCTCGCATGGGCGCGCGGATGGGGCGCGGCGATGTGCGGGCCGCGATCCTGAGTTTGCTCGCCGAGGGGCCGATGCACGGCTACCAGATCATTCAGGAAATCGAGAAGCGCAGCAACGGCGCGTGGAAGCCGAGTGCCGGATCGGTGTATCCGACACTGCAGTTGCTTGCCGACGAGGGCGTCGTTCAGGCCAAGGAATCGAGTGGGCGGAAGACGTACTCGATCACCGAGAGCGGTGCATCGGAAGCATCCGCGAACGGCTCGGCTCCGTGGGAGTCGAGTTCGCGCTGGGGCGGATCTCGATCGACAGTCCTCCCGAAGGCCGGCATCCGCCTTGCCGAAGTCGTCGGCCAGATCGCGCGAAGCGGCACGCAGCGACAAGTGGACGAAGCGGTCGGCGTGATCGACGACGCTCGACGTAAGCTTTATGTGATCCTCGCCGAAGACTGAACGGGTGCCGTCTCAACGTCGGCGTCAGGAAGAATGATGACGAAGGCCCGACTGCTGCGCGCTCGATACCGGAAGATTCTCCGCTTCGCCTCCCGCTACATCATTCAGGAGTGGTGGTTCGAAGTCGCGCTCCCGCGCCTCGGGCTCGCCATAATCGGGCGACGGGGGCGTACCGCGCGAATTCGAGGCATCGCACGCCACTTTCACGGCCTCGCGATCGAGCTCGGCGGCCTCATGATCAAGGTCGGGCAATTCATGTCGTCGCGACTCGACGTGTTGCCACCCGAGATCACGAGCGAACTCGAGGGACTGCAGGACGAAGTGCCGGCCGCCGATTTCTCTCTCGTTCGCGAACTCGCCGAAGCTGATTTGGGAGTGCCGCTCGATCGCGCGTACTCGTACTTCGACCCCGTGCCGCTGGCCGCGGCATCCCTTGGTCAAGTGCATCGCGCGCGCCTCGCGCCGGATGACGCGGAGCTCGTCGGGTTCGATCGCGTGGTCGTCAAAATCCAGCGGCCGGGAATCGACGACATCGTGAAGGTCGATCTCGCGGCCTTGCGCAAGGTTGCCGACTGGCTGAATCGGGTCGCGTTCATCTCTCGCAGAGTGGACCTTCGAGCTCTCCTGCAGGAATTCGCGAGGATCAGTTTGCAGGAGATCGACTACTTGCACGAGGGTGAAAGCGCAGAGCGATTCGCCGGGAACTTCGAGCGCAACGCTCGCGTGCACGCCCCCGAGGTCGTGTGGGAGCGCACGACGAGACGGGTTCTCACGCTGTCCGACGTCACGGGTATCAAAATCAGCGACCGAGCGGCGCTCCTGGCGGCCGGGATCGAGCCCGCCGCGGTCGCTCAGGAGCTCGCAAGCGCGATGTTCGACCAGTTGTTCACGCACGGTTTCTTCCACGCGGATCCGCACCCTGGCAACATTTTCGTGGCCCCCGCGCGCGGTGCTCATCCTGGCATTGCGCAGGGAACCTGGAGCCTCACTTTCGTCGATTTCGGCATGATGGGCGAGGTTCCCGAATCGCTCAAAGGTGGGATGCAACGCCTCATCGTCGCCGTCGCGGCGCGAGATGCGAAAGGACTCGTAGCCAGCATCCGGGACATGGGAATGCTGCTGCCGAATGCCGAGGGCGAGCCGCTCGAGCGGGCGATGAGCGAATTGTTCGACCGATTCGGCGGAATGGGATTCGCCGAACTCCAAAAAGTGGATCCTCGCGAGTTCAGGGCTTTTGCCGAACGGTTCGGGAACGTCATGCGAACGATGCCGTTCCAGCTCCCGGAGAACCTGCTTCTCATCATTCGAGCGGTCTCCGTGACCTCGGGCGTGAGCACCGCGCTGAATCCGGCATTCAACATTTGGACGGCGATCGAGCCTTATGCCGCGCGGCTCACGCGCAATGAAGGAGTCAACGCGATCCGCGCGCTTTCCCAGCAAGCGGCCGCGACCGTCGGCATCCTGTCGCGATTGCCTCAGCAGTTGGAAAACCTCAGCCTGTTGATTCAGCGGGAGCAACTCGCCATCAGAACACCCGGGCTCGATCAGCGGGTGCGAGCATTCGAGCGCCTGACGCAACGAGTCCTGTCGGCCATTGTTTTTGCCGGTCTGCTTATCGGCGGAATCTTCCTCAAGCAAACGGATGCGGTGTTCGGCTGGGTGCTCATGGGGGCCTCCGTGCTTCCCTTGCTCCATGCGCTCTTCGCGGGCGTTTTCCGGCGCGATCGGTCACTGCGTTGACGAGACGACGAGGACCTTCGTGATTCGATTCAGCATCCCCAGCCCAGACCCCGCGTGGGCCCAATTCCAGCTCGGCCCCATCACCATCCACACTTACGCCTTGTGCATTCTCGCGGGCATGATCGCGGCGGCAATCATGACGCAACGAAGGCTCTCTCGCCGCGGAGGGCCGCCCGGCGTCGTACTCGACATCATCGTGTGGGCGATTCCGCTCGGAATCGTCGGTGCACGGTTCTACCACGTGTTCACTCACGGCGGCGACTACTTCTACTCCGGCGCGAACCTGTGGAACGTTTTCGCCATTTGGGATGGCGGCAATGCGCTGTACGGCTCGCTATTGGGTGGCGCGGCCGGCGCGTTGATCGGTTGCCGCCGGGCGGGAATCCGATTCTGGTCCTTCGCGGACGCGCTTGCTCCGGGGATGCTCGTCGCGCAGGCAATTGGACGACTCGGCAACTATTTCAACCACGAGCTCTTCGGATTGCCGACCACGCTCCCGTGGGGACTTCACATATTGCCGACGGATGCGATGTTCCCGAAGGGCCTTCCCGCCGGCACACTCTTCCATCCGCTCTTCCTGTACGAGATGATCTGGAATCTCATTGGCGTCGGCCTCATCCTGTTGATCGAACGAAAGCTCCGTGAACGCGAAAGCGGGTTGCGCTGGGGACGCGCGTTCGGTGCGTATCTCGTGTGGTACGGGCTCGGTCGAAGCTGGCTCGAAGCGATTCGCATCGACCCGACGAGCGATTCCCTGTTCGGGATTCCGGCCAATATTTGGGCATCGTTCGCGGCGATCGTTCTTGGGATCGTTCTCATCGTTGTCCAGAGCCGTCGTCATCCCGAGCCGGAACTCAGCGTGTATCGGCCCGGTCGTGAACCGAGTGGCACGATGCCGGCAGTCGCGGGGAAATCGACGGCAGAATCGTCTTCTTCGTCTGTTTGACCTGGACTATACATGCGTATAGTCTGCTGTTCGTGCGTATAGCTCCGAGGGCACGCGATACCGACCTTACGACGCGCGCGCGAATTCGCAATGCCGCAATCGAGGAATTCGCGATTCGCGGATTCGGCGCATCCGTCCGAGAGATCGCCGCGCGCGCCGGTGTGACCGCCGGGCTCATCACTCACCACTTCGGGTCGAAGGACAATCTTCGCGTCGAGTGCGATACGGAAGTGATCCGCCAGTACCGCGCGATCAAAGGCGGCGGTTCGGCGATGTCGCCGGCGCAATCGATGAGCGTGCTCGCCGAACTCGACGAATACGCGCCCATGTTCGTTTACATACTCCGGAGTGTGCGCGACGGCGGCGCGGCAGGAATTCAGTTTCTGGAACAAATGATCCAGGAAGCAATCGCATACGCCGCGGAAGGCGAGAAATCGGGACTCGTCCGGCCCAGCCGGGATCCGGAGGCTCGAGCCCGCTATCTGGTGACATCCAGCCTGGGTGGCATCCTTCTCCAACTCTCCCTCCAACCGCAACTGGATCTGGCGGATGTCGGCGCGACGGTTCGCAGAATCGTCGACGAGATCACGCTCCCCACTCTCGAGATCTACACCGAGGGCGTGCTGACCGATCGCCGCTATCTCGATGAATACCTCCTTTACGTCGGCGATCCGCCCGGAACTGCTGCGACTTCGTCCACGACAACCTCTCAAACAATGGAGACAACATCATGACCAGCAATCGTGCCGTGAGCGTCGAGAGCCTCGAGAAGAACTTCGGTTCAACCCGTGCGCTCGACGGACTCAACCTCGAAATCGAAACCGGCACCGTCGCCGGCTTTCTCGGCCCCAACGGTTCGGGGAAGACGACGACCATCCGCATCCTGCTCGGTCTGCTTCGAGCAGACGGGGGCCGTGCGACCCTCCTCGGCGGCGACCCGTGGAAGGATGCCGTCGAGCTTCATCGCCGAATCGCTTACGTCGCGGGCGACGTGACCCTGTGGCCGAGCCTCACCGGCGGACAGGCCATCGGGATTCTCGGGTCCCTGCGCGGTGACCATGACCCGAAAAGAGTCGATGCCTACCTCGAGCGCTTTGATCTCGATCCGACGAAAAAGGCCCGCAGCTATTCGAAGGGGAATCGCCAGAAGGTCGGACTTGTCGCCGCGTTCGCGAGCCGTGCCGAACTGCTGTTCCTCGATGAACCGACCAACGGGCTCGACCCGCTCATGGAGGGCGTGTTCACCGAGTGCGTGGCGGAAGCGAAAGCCGAAGGGCGTTCCGTGCTGCTCTCCAGCCACATCTTCGCCGAAGTGGAGAAACTGTGCGATACCGTCACGATCATCCGCGATGGCCGGACGGTCGAATCCGGAACTCTCGCCGAGCTTCGACACCTCCAGCGATCGACGATCACGGTCACGCTCGAGGGAAACCCACGTGCTCTCGGTTCCATTGACGGAGTACACGATCTCGTTGCGGACGGGGGCCACGCGACCTTTACCGTGGACAGCGCCGCACTCCCCAAAGTTCTCGCGGCGCTCTCTCCGCTGGGCCCGCGGGAACTCGTCTCCACTCCCCCGTCGCTTGAGGAGCTGTTTCTTCGCCACTACGGCGTGCATCCGGCATCGGTGGACGCCGAGAGTGATGCACCTGCCGCGGCGTCGGCCGCCAAGGCGGCGCGGCGATGACCTCGACATCCACGGCCCCGACCCGAGTGGCATCGTCCGGCGACATTTCTTCCGGTGCGCTCCGCAACGCCGCGGCAGGATTCGGCATCATGATCGGATTCATCGTGCGCCGCAATTGGCTCAGGATGCTGATTTGGCTGATCGTGCTCGCCGGCATGATCGTGCTCGTCATCGATTCTCAGCGCGAATTGTTTCCCACTCAAGCGGACCGGGACGCCTACGCTCAGGTTGCGAACACTCCCGCGATTGCGGCCCTCACGGGACTGCCGTACGCGGCCGGGACGCTCGGCGGCATCCTCAACATCAAGATCTGGATGACGATGGCCATTGCCCTCTCGTTCGCCGTGATCTTCCTCGTGACGCGCAACGGTCGCGCCGAAGAGGAGGCCGGCCGCACGGAACTCCTCCGTGCGGGAGTACTTGGCCAGCACGCGTATTCGCTCGCCAATTGGTCCGTATTCTCCGGGTTCGCGGTTCTCGTCGGGCTCGCGAGCGCGGGCGCCGCCTTGAGCCAGGGATTGCCGGCAGCCGGCGCATTTCTCATGGGCGCCTCCTTCACGGGAACCGCTCTCGTCTTTCTCGGCGTTGCCGCAATTGCGGGCCAGCTCACGCGAACGAGCGGGGGTGCGAATGGGCTCGCATCAACGGTTCTCGGTGTGAGCTACCTCGTGCGTGCGGTCGCCGATGTTCAAGCCGACGGCGACAAGGCGAACTGGTTGACCTGGCTCTCCCCAATCGGATGGGCCCAGCAATCGCGGTCCTATGGCGAAAATGACTGGTGGCCGCTCCTCTTGTGCGTCGGAGCAGCGGTCATCCTGTGCTGGATCGCACTCACGCTTGAGCGCGGCCGCGACCTGGGCGCGGGACTCATTGCCGAACGGGTCGGACCGCGCGAAGCATCCGCGGCACTGCGAACTCAAGTCGGACTGGCCCTTCGCCTTCAGCGCGGGTCGATCATCGGATGGACGCTCGGCATCGTCGCGTTCGCGCTGTTCTTCGGCGGGGTCGCCACGGCTATGGCCGATTTGCTTTCGGGAGACAATCCGATTGCTCAAGCATTCATCGGCGACTCGAAAAACGTTCTCGATGGGCTGCTCGGATTCTTCCTGATGGCGAATGCGCTTCTCGTCGCAGCGTTCGTTCTGCACAGCACGGATTCGATTCGGGCCGCAGAATCAGCGGGGCGAACCGAAATGCAATGGTCTTCGGCGATTTCCCGAGTCCGGTGGGCCGGTGCGCGCATGATCGTTCCGGCCGTGTCGTCGCTTGTCCTGCTCGCCATCAGCGGAGCCGCGATCGGAGCGACATTCGGTGCCGCAGTGGGAAAGCCGGATCAGGCGGGAAGGTTCACGATGGCATCGCTCGCCTACTGGCCCTCGGCTCTGCTCGTGATCGGAGTCGTGGTCTTGAGCGCAGCCCTCATTCCGAGAGCGGCGGCGGCCGTCACCTGGGCGCTGTACGGCGTCGCGGTCGTGTTGTCGATGTTCGGCGATTTGTTCAGCCTCCCCGACTGGGTCTCGAAAAACACGCCGTTCACGGCGATCCCGCGTCTCGACATGGACTTCACGATCGTCCCGCTACTCGTGATCACGGTTCTCGCGGTGGGCGCCGGAGGGGTCGGCCTGTGGGTATTGCGGGAACGCGACATGACGAGCGCGTAGCGAACAAGGAACGAGGAAAAGCGCGACTCACCCAAGCGCGCGAAGAGTGAGGATCTGCTCGGCTCGACCGAACGGGCCGAGCAGATCGCACAACACGGTCGACGTGAGGCCGATGCCGTCCGTGCCGAACGTCACCGAATTCTGCAATCCGAGCCACTCGCCCCGAGGCTCGCGGTACAGGTGGATTTGCAAATCCACGTTGGGAAATGCGTAACCGCCCGGTCCGGGTTCAACTCTTGCCGCGATTCCGTTGCTCGTATCCGTGATGCCGATGAGGCGCGCGAGGTCGGAGAACCGACCCGGCGCGACGAGCGGATGCCGAGGGCGGACCCATGCCCGTCCGTGGCCGGGCGCGTGGCCGGGCAAGGTGCGGATCTCGATCGAGCGAATGTATCCGCCCGGCCACTCCGTCAGGTTCGCTTCGGCGGCCGACTCTGGCGGACCGCTCATCGGTTCGTCCTCGAACGCCGCGATCGCGCTCGTGTCGGAACGCTGGAGCCGCCACGCCGTCGCCCGCACGGCCGTTCGCCCGCCGGAAATGAGTTCGGCTTGTAGGAGTTCAATGGTCCGGCCGGGCCGCAGCATGGTCGTGACGACCTCGAACTCGCCATCCGGAATCAGGCCGAGGATGTCAAAACTGAGCCGCGCCATCCGAAGATCCTCACGTGGCTGGAAGCCTTCAAGACAATGCGCCAGGATGCCCGAGACGGGCCCCATGTGTTGCTCGTGGGGGTTCCATGCGCCTTGTGCATGGACGGTCGATGTGAAGTGGCCATCGCCCCGAGCAACGTAGTAGGGCTCCATCAGGTCGCTCACGTTTTTCACCTGAGGGGTACTGCGACCCTCACTCAGTGCGACTTCACGAGGGCGACGAACGCGAAGATTCCGAGTATGGCGACGATCGTCCCAATGGTGAGCAGTACGTATTCGATCGGATGCATAGTGCCAGTATTCCCTTATTCTGCGGCTTCGGCCAATCTCACCGGACGAGTCGGATGTCCCGGATGGTGCCGTAGTAGGGGTCAATCTTTTCCGCACCGTCCGGTTTGAATCCGTTTCGACGGCAGAACGCGATCGCGCGCGGGCCCGGTATGTGTGAAGCCGACGGTTTCCCCGTCCAGCTCGGCAACCCGCGCGTCGCCGAGTTGTTCCCCGATGATGCGCCGCCACATTTGCGCCCGGCGTTCGGGTGGATTCCCTTCGATGACCTCGGGCGGAAACTTTCCCGTGTAGGTTTCCACGTGGGCGAGATAGTGCACGCGCCCGATCGCGTCGGCGTCCTCGATCGTCGCCTTCCGCACGCTCCCGTTCATGCTCAGATAGTACGCGCAGGCCCGCCGGGCGCTGTCCACTATCGAATGTCAGTGGTCGGGTATTCACTGAAGGTATGGAAGAAGTCCGCAGCAAAGAGGTCGTTGAATACGAGCTCGCGCGCGACTTCGATGCAAATTTCGACCCTGACTTCGACCCTGACTTTGACCGTGACTTTGACCTCGAATTCGATGCCTTGGTGGCCGCCTGGGTGGGGGAACACGGCGAATACGACGAAACGCAGGAATGTCTGGACGCCCTTGTTGAGACTCGCACGGTCATTGCCTCCCTGCAGGCACGCGAGCAGCGCTGCCTCGCTCGGCTCGAAGCAATCGCTCTGGAAAACGCCAAGGCAGCGCCGAAGCCGGAGCATCAGGACTACCGCGAAATTGCTTGGCGCTCCATGGTTGCCGAAATTGCCGTCGCAACGCGGCTTGCTGATCGCACTGTCCAAAGCATGGTGAGTTCGGCCACGGCACTCGTCAGGTCGTTGCCCGCGACGATGGCTGCTCTGGATGCCGGCCGGATCTCCCTGGCCCACGCCCGCGTCATTCTGGAGCACAGCGTGGGAATCGACGACGCACGGCGAGCAGATTACGAGCGGCAGCTCATTGAGCGGGCAGAGGCAACAACGCCCGGCAAGCTCGCGACGACGGCAAAGATCGTCTCAGCACGCATCCGGACCGAAACGTTCGAAGAACGGCACGCGGCGGCGTGCGACACCCGGACCGTTTCGATCAGGGAACTCGACAACGGAATGTCCGAGCTGCTTCACCTGCTGCCGACCCCGTTCGCC
>JAHBST010000046.1 GCA_019638975.1 Cryobacterium sp. | reverse complement strand
CTCAACGCCGCGACAGGCGAGTACGGCGACATGCTTACCGCCGGAATCAACGACCCGGTGAAGGTCACGCGCTCGGCGCTGCAGAACGCCGCGTCGATTGCCGGTCTGTTCCTCACCACGG
Source organism: Cryobacterium sp. (assembly GCA_019638975.1). Lineage (GTDB taxonomy): Bacteria > Actinomycetota > Actinomycetes > Actinomycetales > Microbacteriaceae > Terrimesophilobacter. Next base: position 15,092 of record JAHBST010000046.1, on the reverse strand, counting down.
AGGCCGTCGTCGCCGACAAGCCGGAGAAGGCCGCGCCGCCGATGGGCGACCCGTCAGGTGGTATGGACTTCTAAGTCCAACTAGCACGCAGCGAGGGCGGTCCCGAAAGGGGCCGCCCGTCCTGCATCGTCCGGCGCATCATCCGGCGAACATGCGCGCATTGGCGAGTTCGACATCCGCGTACTGGCGACCGGCCTGGCCGAGAGCGTGAGCGATTCTCGCGAGGCTCTGTTCGACGCGTTGCTGGGTCGTCGTCCAATCTCCGACGATCGATTGAAACGCCATGGCGGCGGGACCCGTCCACGCGCCCTGAAGATTCACGAGTTGCGACTTGAGGCTGGCAGCCTCGGATTCGATCCGCGAAATCGTGTTTTGGATTGCGCTGTGTGCGCCGAGGACGGCTTCGCTGTCCACGCGATAACTGGTCATGGTTCCTCCTGGGATTGCGGGCATGTCGCCCGGATGCCAGAAGGCTAAAGAGCGCGGTCGGCCTCGAGCCCGTGATCGTGCTCAGTTGTCGGAGGAGCCGGAAGTGTATCCCACGGGGAGGAGAGGAAGGGCGACGCGGAACGTCGCACCACCGCCTTCGGTCTCCAGCACTTCCACGGAGCCCTTGTGAGCGGCAATGATGCCGGAAACAATGGCGAGGCCCAGTCCGCTGCCACCGGTTGTCCGGGTGCGGGAAGTGTCAGCTCGCCAGAAGCGCTGGAAGATTTTGTCTCGAATCTGAGGTGGAACGCCTTCGCCGTGATCGACGATGTCGAGAAGCCCGACTTTGCGCACGGGATCGACATGAACGACAAGCTCGAGCGGACTTCCTTCGGGCGTGAACCGCATGGCGTTGCCGATCAGGTTCGTTATCACCTGACGGATCTTGTTCTCCTCGGCGAGAACAATGGCCGGCAACTCGAGTTCCTGTTCGCCGACATGCCCCGGTGTGGCTGCGGGCGGCATCGCGCGTGCACGTCGTGACCGCAATCGGGCGATCCGGGCGCCCGCGAACGCGATGGGCCCCGTCGCGGTCGACACGGCTCTCGCCGCGGATGCCGAAGCCTTCCTGCGGCCACTTGGCTCGGGTACGGCAGGCACCGCCGCGGCTTCGACCGGATCCGGGTCGGCGACGATCACCGCCACGGTGCGATCCGGGGCGGATGCCATGGCATCCAGCGCCGCGTCCCGCGCGAGCGGAACCAGGTCCACGGGCGCAAGCTGGAGCGGCTTCGCCTCGTCCAGCCGGGCAAGTTCGAGGAGGTCCTCGACGAGCTCGCCCATCCGGACCGCTTCCTTCTCTATGCGCTCCATGGCCTGGCCGACTTCGTCGGGAGTGTGCAATGCGCCCATCCGATACAACTCGGCGTAGCCGCGGACCGTGACAAGCGGGGTGCGCAATTCGTGGCTCGCGTCGCCCACGAAGCGGCGCATCTGATCGATGGTTTTTGCTCGGTCGGCGAAGGCACGGTCGATGCGATTGAGCATGGTGTTGAGCGAGCGGTTGAGGCGACCGACTTCCGTGTTCGGGGTGGCGCCGGGGAGCCGTTGGCTGAAGTCCCCGTTGGCGATGGCTGCCGCGGTTGCTTCAACCTCGCGCAACGGCGTGAAAGTCGCGGTGACGAGGAATCGCGTGAGCGCGCCGCCGAGAATCACCACGGAAAAGCCGAACCCCAGGAACACGGCCGTATATTGCGAGATCGTCGCATTGATGTCGTCCAGGCTCGCGCCCACGGACAGCGTGACGATTGCGCCGCTGAAATTGTCCTGGAACGGCGTGGAAACAACTCGCCACTGCCCCGTGCGATCGACGTTCCACAGCGTGAGCGGCACGCCGGCTTGTTCCGTGACGATCGTGACATCGAGTCCCCGGACGACCGGTTGCGCTTGACTGGCTTCGCGATTCTTGCACAACAGATCCCCATCGCTGTCGAGAATGGCGACGAAGAACTGGCTCGGACCCGACGCGCGCAAGCACGTGTCTTGAATGCCCAGATTGAGGTTGCGCAATTCCTCGCTCGTGGTCGACACTTTGCGGTCGACCTCATTGATCAGATAGTTGCGGAGGACCGTCATCGTGCCGACACCCGCGACAAGAAGGCCGACCGTGAGGAGCAGAACGGTGACGGCCGTCGTCTTCGTGCGCAGGGAGATCCTGCCCCACCACTGGGATAGCTGATCGTGCATCAGGTGATCAGGCTAGCCCGTATTGCCGCGAAACGTCCGAGAAAGCGGGCGAGGCCCCGATGTGGCGCTAGCGGAATTCGCGGCCGCCGCGATAAGTTTGCGTCGTGCAAAAGCGTGTGTTTTCCCTCGTGACGGTTGCACTCGTCGTCGCGTCGACCGTGGTCGTCGCGCTGCCGGCGTACGCCGCGTCACAGTCCCTCTACGGCACGACCGCCGAGATCGAAATCATGCCGTCGACCAATTCGCTACTCGGCGAAACGGCTTACATCCCGACCAGCGGAGGAGCCGCTGTCGTCACCCTCGGGGTGGCCCAGGCAGCGGATGTCGATGTCGAATTGCGCGAGGGAGCAACCGTTCTCGGCTCGTGCACCGTGCCGACCGGCAGCACTTCCTGCGCAACAGGGACCATTCTGTTAGCGGCCGGATCGCATGCCGTGACCGCGTATTTCACCAAATCGTCAACGACCGTGCCGTTCAATGGCACGCTATTCGCTGTCAACGACGTTGCGCCTTCGGCAACGGTCGAGTGGAAGGATGCATCCGGCGCCTGGGTGGACGGTTCCGGAATTGGCCTTTTGCTCTATGGCGCAACCGCGGCTCGGTGCGTGGTCACGAACAACGCCAACGCAGCCTTCAGTTTTGACTCGTTCCTCGGCACGACAAACTACAGTGGTGGTGGACCCGACCTCGTGCCCATCACCGGCACTCTCGCCGCGGGTGCGACAGGGCATTACCTGCTCTGGACAGGCTCGGTGAACCAGAACCCATCAACACTGTGCAGTGGGTCCGTGATGTTTCCCGATGGCGTGGGAGGCGGCAACGGCAATGGAGGTGGCGCCATCGCCCTGACCGGCACGTTTGGCGTTTCCCCTTCACCCGCCGCCGGCATCACCGTATCGGTCACCGGTACGACCCTCGTGCCTCCGGTCATCACCAGTTACCCCGTGACGCTCGATGGCGTTGCGGTCGCCAGCTCACCGGGCACCACGACCGGTCCCGACTTCGACTTTTCCGTCGACGTGGCGATCCCGTCGAACATTTCTCCCGGCACGCACGTGATTGCCGTTCACTCGCTCTACCAATCCAGGGACGTCGTTCTCGCGCAATTCACCTTCACGGTTGACGGACCCGCGCTTGCTGCGACCGGTGTGGATGCGGCGCCCGCACTGGGTGCCGGCGGGCTGCTTGTTCTGGTCGGCCTCGTGTTCGCGCTTATCGGGCGCCGGAGGCGCTTCGCCTGATTCAGTCGAGCGATCAAGCGGCTCGGCGTGTTATCGAAGGTCAGACTTTGGCGGCCTTGAGCATGTAGCCGAATCCGCGCTTTGTCTGGATGACCGGCTCGTCCGAGTACTGGTCGAGCTTGCGGCGAAGGTACGACACGTAGGACTCGACGATGCCGGCATCCCCGTTGAAGTCGTACTCCCAGACGTGGTCGAGGATCTGAGCCTTCGAGAGCACACGATTGGGGTTCAGCATGAGGTAGCGGAGGAGTTTGAACTCGGTCGGGCTGAGCTCCACCTGGGTGTCGCCGATCGTGACTTCGTGCGTGTCCTGGTCCATCGTGAGGTCGCCTGCGCGGATGATGGCATCCTCTTCGTCCGCCATAGTTCGGCGCAGGATCGCCTTGATGCGCGCGACGATCTCATCGAGACTGAATGGTTTCGTGACGTAGTCGTCGCCTCCGACCGTGAGGCCCGTGATCTTGTCCTCGGTGTCATCCTTCGCCGTGAGGAAGAGGATGGGGGCGGTGTAGCCGCTCGCGCGCAAACGTTTGGTCACGCCGAATCCGTTCATATCCGGAAGCATGACGTCGAGGATGATGAGGTCCGGTTCTTCCTCGAGTACCGCGGAGATAGCCTGGGCGCCGTTTCCGACCGCTCGCACCGCAAATTTCGCGAAGCGCAAACTGGTGGTCAGCAGGTCCCGGATGTTGGGCTCGTCATCGACAATGAGAATCTTCGGTCCGTCGCTCATGCAGCCTAGTATCTGCGCGTTTGCTGAACGTAACCTGAATGTTGGTCGACGGCCGCTGGGTGCAGAATTGGCACATGGAGCATGAAGATTTCACGCCGGCGGGGGATCCCGTGTGCTGGCTCGAGCATGTATGCGATGAATGCGGCGCTCTCATCGAGGGCGCGCTGCCCGCGACGTGCTGGCGCTGTGGCGCTGAGGTACTTGCGTCGTGACCGCACGCGAACCGGGTGCTGCCGCAATTGTTGTACCCGCTCGCCCGAACGGCAGGTCGCTTCGCGCGATGATCGCGCTGACCGGTGTTGTTTTGGGGGTCCTGAGCGGATGGACGTACATGTTCGCTGCCTATGTTCCCTATGCCGTCGCCTATCACGTCGCAAATCCGTCCTACACCGATCCCATGTGGTACTTCGCTTACGGTCTCTTTCTCGCGACATTCCACGGACTCTTCTACGGGGTAGCGTCGCTCGTCGGCGCCATCGTGTTCGAGGCGATCGTGGTGCGTGTTACGACCTCGGTCGTGGCGGAGGTGGCTGCGACCGTTCTCGGAGGCTCCGCGGGTGCAATCGGAATGTTCTTCCTGGCGCCGCCGTGGATCGGGCAACCGTGGGGACCAATTTACGTTGCCATCAGCGGAACCCTTGGCATGAGTGCGTTCGCTGTTCTCGTGCTTCTCTACCGCGGGAAGCTGCGGCTTCCTTCGAGGAGGCCGCGCGCCGCCTCGGCGTTGGCCGAAATCATCATCAGCGAGTTGAATCTTCTCCTCCCCAGGGCGTCCGTTTGAGGCATTTCCACAGTGCCGCGTCTGGCGTCGTCGCGTCCGCCTTGCCGGACTACCTGCGGCGGCGGGAAGCGGGGCAGTGCGCGCACAGCTCGAATCGGGACGAGGCTGTGGGGCTCGGCGGCAGCGTCCGGCGAGATCGTGAATTAGTCGGCGGCAGTGACGCGCACGCAGCAGCATCCGTTCGCAGGCTCGACGAATTCGACCGAGCGGCGGGTTTCGGATGCGCCCTCGGCGACGCCCTGGAGCAACGCGACGTTCGCGTGGCAAATGACGTCCGTGTGGCTGGTCGCCAGCTTGTGGAAGGGGCAATTCGTGAGCACGATGCCGCCGGCCCCGTCGTCTCGCGGTTCGTAACCGCACGATTCGAGCGCGGCATCCAGGGACCCCGCTGACGCGCCGATTTTGCGCCCGGTTTCGGTGGAAATGTCCGTGAGCACGGTTCGAACAGGTTCACCCGTGCGATCGGATTGCTCGACGGCCGCTGCGAGCATGTCGCCGGCGAGCTCGTAGCGGCGTGCGGGGATGGAGACGTGGATTTCGCGGCCCGCTTTTCGGTACAGCTTCGAGGGCCGACCGGAGCCCGGTCCGGTTTTCCCGCTCAAGCGTTTGAATTCCGTCTCTAACACGCCCTCCGAGACGAGGCGCTCGAGGTGGAATGCGGCCGTGCTGCGGGGGATCCCGAGCGCTTGCGCAGCATCATCCCGGCTTACGGCCGCGCCCGCTCTGCTGACGAAATCGAAGAGGTCACGACGTTGCGGGTCGCTGATGGCCGCGACCGCGGTGATCTGCTCGGTAGTCGATTCGTTCATGGTTCACATCATAACTCTAAAAACGTAAAACTTGACAAAAGAATTTTCGCGGACGTAGAGTCAGGAATAGAGAGTCACACGAAGGAGCCGAAATGAGCCGCACAACTATCGCCCAGGCGACACTCCCGCAAACGGCGCTCGATCGCGACGACCGCGACGACCTCGGCGACGCGCGGCCGATCGCACCACTTCGTGCCCTCGACAACGGCGATCAGCGGATGCGCGCGGAGCTTGCCGTCGCCGACCTCCTGACGGCCCTGGGCCGCGATGTGACGAGCGAGCACCTCGCCGAAACGCCGAGGCGGGTTGCCGCGAGCCTCCTCGAAATGTTGACGCCTCGCGAGTTCACCATGACGACATTTCCGAATGACGAAGGCTACGAAGAGCTCGTGCTCGTGCGCGACATCCCCTTCCACTCGCTGTGCGAGCATCACTTGCTGCCGTTCCGCGGCGTCGCCCACGTCGGATATGTGCCAGGCGACCGCATCGTCGGACTCTCCAAACTCGCACGAGTCGTCGAGTTGTTTTCGCGCGACCTGCAAGTGCAGGAACGACTCACCCAACAAATATCCCGCTACCTCACGCAGGAGCTTGCCGCTCGGGGGGTGGGTGTCGTGCTCGAGGCCGAACACTTGTGCATGACGATGCGCGGCGCTCAGGCCGCGGGATCGAAGACCACCACGACGGCATTTACCGGCGTCCTGGCGCAAGACAATGCGATGCGACGCCAATTCGGGCTCGCGGGAGTTGGATTGCCCGCGTAGTCGCGGCATCCGCGCAAAGGAGAACTCATGGCCACCAAACAGAATTTCATCATCGTCGGGGGAGGGCTCGCGGGGGTATCCGCCGCCGAAGAATTGCGCAAGCAAGGTTTCGACGGAACCATCCAGCTCGTCGCCAAAGAACCGCACGCTCCGTACATCCGTCCGCCGCTGTCGAAGGGATACTTGAACGGTTCCGACGGGCTCGACGCCGTCTTCGTGCATCCGGATGCCTGGTACGCGGAGAACAACATCGAACTGCTCACCGATACCAAGGCGTACGGCGTGAACGCCCGAGACCATGAAGTGACGGTCGCGGGCGGCAAGCCGCTCCACTACGACAAACTGCTCCTCGCGACCGGCTCTTCACCCCGCATCCTGACGATCGACGGTGCCGAACTCGGCGGCGTGCACTACTTGCGCACTCTCGACGATTCGATCGCGTTGCACAAGGAACTCGCCGGTGGCGGCCGCAAGCTCGTGCTCATCGGATCCGGCTGGATCGGCATGGAGGTCGGTGCGACGGCACGCACACTCGGCAACGAGGTGACGATTCTCGAACAAGTGACCATCCCGCTGTCGAACGCGATCGGGGACGAACTCGGCATGATGTTTCACGACTTGCACAAAGAGCATGGTGTGGACATGCGGATGTCCGTGGTCGTCGACAAAATCGTCGGAAGTCACGGCAAAGTCGCAGGGGTGCAATTGAAGACGGGAGAGGTGATTCCCGCCGACCTCGTGCTCATCGGCGTCGGCGCGGTGCCGAACGTGGCGCTCGCCGACGACGCCGGCATCATCACAGAGAACGGGATCGTCGTCGATCAGGCCATGCAATCGAGCGATCCGGACATTTTCGCGGCCGGAGACGTCGCCAACGCGTTCCATCCGCTCGCGAACATGCGGTTGCGCAGCGAGCACTGGGCGAACGCCCTCAACGAAGGTCCGGCCGCGGCGCGAGGGATGCTCGGTCAGAATGAGAGTTTCGAGGACATCCCGTACTTCTACACTGATCAGTACGACGTCGGCATGGAGTATTCGGGGTATGGCCCCATGACCAAGGGTGCGACGATCGTGTACCGGGGCAATCGCGAAGGTCGCGAATTCATCGCCTTCTGGCTCAAGGACGATCGGGTGGTCGCGGGAATGAACGTTAACGTGTGGGACGTGAACGACCAAGTGCAGCGTCTCATCCGCGAAGGCAAAGCGATGAATCCAGCGCGGTTGGCCGACGAATCCGTGCCCCTCAAGGACCTGTAGTTGCAACGGAAAATTGGCGCTCGCACCTTCGACTTCGATCGCGAAGTCGCGGTCATGGCCGTCATCAATCGCACGCCGGATTCGTTTTTCGACAAGGGTGCAACATTCGCGCTCGATCTTGCGGTCGAGGCGTCGCTTCAGGCGGTAGCGGATGGCGCGGACTGGGTAGACATCGGGGGCGTGCCTTTCGGCCGCGGTCCGGTCGTGCCGCTCGAGGAAGAGCTTGAGCGAGTCGTGCCGGTGGTCGCGTCGATTTCTGCGGAGAAGGACGTCGTGATTTCGGTGGACACGTTCAGCGCCGCTGTGGCGACCGCCGCGATCTCGGCCGGCGCATCCGTCATCAACGACACGAGCGGACTCTTTGACCCGGACATGGCATCCGCCGTCGCCGCGACCGACGCGACGCTCGTGCTCACGCACAGCATGTCGCCGCCGCGTGCGGAGCCGCCCCGCCCCGAATACGGAGACGTCGTGGATGATGTGGTGGCGTTTTTGCGCGACCGGATTGCGCGGGCCAACGCGGCCGGCATCCCCGACGAGCGGATCATCGTCGACCCCGGCCACGACCTCAACAAGAACACGTACCACTCGCTCGAGTTGACCCGTCGGCTGCACGAGGTCGTGGCACTCGGCTATCCGACGCTCGCGGCAGTGTCGAACAAGGACTTCGTCGGCGAGATGACGGAACGCGAGCAGGAAGCCCGGCTGGAGGGATCGCTTGCGGCCGCGGTGTATTGCATTCTCGAGGGCGCGCGCATCATCCGGATGCATGACGTACCGGCCACCGTCGCCGCCGTGCGAATGGTCGAGGGGATTCTCGGCTGGCGGACACCGCCGCGAACCGTCCACAATATGGGATGAGCGGAGCGCCGGGCCCGGCGCAGCGACGAACCCGCCGATCATGAGCGAGCGAGGACAGCGATGACGAGCGAGATCCGGCGATTGTGGTCCGTGCGCGGTGGCGATGCGACCGCACCACTGAGCGACGAGGAGATCATCGCGTCGCTCGCTGCCGCCGAGCCGGTGCTGCGCGTGAACTTCGTGGCGAGCGTCGATGGAGCGGCGACGCACCACGGCCGTTCCGGCGGTCTCTCGGATGACGCGGACAAACGCCACTTCGAATTGCTGCGCCGCGTGTGCGATGTCGTGCTCGTCGGTGCGGGCACCGTGCGGGTCGAAGGCTATGGCGCCATGCGAGTGAGCGACGAGTCCGCGCAGTGGCGGGTCGAACATGGGATGCCGGAGCATCCGGTCTTCGCGATCGTGAGCGGCTCGCTCGATCTCGACCCCGGTTCGGAAATCTTCACGGATGCGCCGGTGCGGCCGATCGTGTTCACGACGTCGCGGGGCGCGGAACGCGCGACCCTGTTCGAGGACGTCGCGGATGTCGTGGTGGCGGGCTCCGAACTGGTGCACGGACCGACGATCGTGTCGGCGCTTCGCGAGCGTGGACTGGGCGGCATCCTGTGCGAGGGTGGGCCCCACTTGTTCGGCTCGCTCGTTGCGGATGGCGCGGTCGATGAGCTGTTCCTCACGGTCAGCCCGACTCTGGAGGGGGGCGACGGGGTGCGGATCCTGGCCGGCGAGCTCGCGGCATCCGTTCCCCTCGCGCTCGAGAGCGTGCTCGCGTCGCACAGCACTCTTCTCTTGAGGTACCGCTTGCCATAGGGCGCATCCTGCGGGGGGATACTGCTTGCCGGGTTGCTGCCTGCCGGGTTGCTGCCTCCTGTCAGCGCGGGGTTTTGTCAACTGCGCGGCGGAAAGTACTTCCGCGCTGAGGACGAAACCCAGCGCAGTGCGGAGGTGGCGTGGTGCGCGGTCGTGGGATGCCTCCGGCCGCGGGGCAGGAAGCCCACCCAATCAGACCGACGACGCGTCGAGGATCGTGTAGGCGTAGCCCTGTTCGGCGAGGAACCGCTGCCGATTCTGGGCGAAATCCTGGTCGACGGTGTCGCGCGCGACGAGCGTGTAGAAGTTCGCGGGAAGCCCGGATTCCTTCGGCCGCAAGAGCCGGCCGAGGCGTTGCGCCTCCTCCTGGCGCGACCCGAACGAGCCTGACACCTGGATGGCGACGGTCGCCTCCGGCAGGTCGACCGAGAAGTTCGCCACTTTCGAGACGACGAGCACCTTCGTGGTGCCCTCCCGGAACTCCTGGTACAGCCGTTCGCGCTCGTCCACGGGGGTCGCGCCCGTGAGCTTCGGGGCGTCCAGGGCATCCGCGAGCATGTCGATCTGGTCGAGGTACTGGCCGATCACGAGGATCCGCTCGCCCGCGTGCTGCTCGACGAGCCGCCTCACGACGCGCAGCTTCGCGGGGGCGGTGGCCGCGAGCCGGTACCGTTCGTCATCCGCGCTCGCCGCATACTCGAGCCGTTCCTGCTGCGGCAGGTCGATGCGCACTTCGAAACAGGATGCCGGGGAGATGAACCCTTGCGCCTCGATCTCTTTCCAGGGTGCGTCGAACCGTTTCGGCCCGATGAGGCTGAACACGTCGCCTTCGCGGCCATCCTCGCGCACGAGCGTCGCCGTGAGTCCGAGCCGACGCCGCGCCTGCAACTCGGCGGTCAATTTGAACACGGGCGCGGGCAGCAAGTGCACTTCGTCGTAGATGACGAGCCCCCAGTCCATGGCGTCAAGGAGCGACAAGTGCGCATACTCGCCTTTCCGCTTCGCAGTGAGGATCTGGTAAGTCGCGATCGTGACGGGTTTCACTTCCTTCACGTGACCCGAGTATTCGCCGATCTCCTCCTCCGTGAGCGACGTGCGCCGCAGCAGCTCGTTGCGCCATTGCCGCGCGGCCACCGTGTTGGTGACGAGTACGAGGGTCGTCGTCTTCGCCTCGGCCATGGCGCCCGCCCCGACGAGAGTTTTTCCCGCGCCGCACGGCAGCACGACGACGCCGGAGCCGCCCGTGAAGAAGTGGTCGATCGCCTCCTGCTGATACGGCCGCAAATGCCAATCGGCGTTGTCGAGGGCGATCTCGTGCGGCGTGCCGGGCGTGTAGCCGGCGAGGTCCTCGGCGGGCCAGCCGAGTTTCACGAGCTCTTGTTTGAGTTGTCCGCGCGCCCAGGGCATGACGCCGAATCGGTCGGGAGCGAGTTGCGAGGTGAGCAACGGGACCACTCGCTTGGCACGGGCGATTTCGGCGAGCACCGCGGCATCCGTCGATCGGAGTTCGAGGTCGCCCGCCGCGGTGCGGTCGATGACGAGGCGGCCGTAGCGTCCGACGGTTTCACGGATGTCCACGGCGACCGATTGCGGCACCGGGAACTTCGAGAACCGCTCGAGCGTGGCGAGCATGTCGTCGGCTTCGTGCCCTGCGGCGCGAGCGTTCCAGAGTCCGAGCCGCGTGATCCGGTAGGTGTGGATGTGCTCGGGCGCGCGCTCGAGTTCGGCGAAGATGGCGAGTTCGTGGCGGGCGTCGTCGGCGTCCGGATGCGCGACCTCGAGCAGGACGGTACGGTCGCTTTGCACGATGAGGGGGCCGTCAGACATAACGTTCAAGTCTACGCGTGCCGGAGCCCGGAGCAGGGAGCGCTCCCGACGGTCGCGTTACGCCTCGGAGACGGCGGCGATGCTCGAGAGGGGAAGCGTGCGCTCGATCTCGGAAAGCGGGTCTCGGGCTCGGAGCCGACCACCGGCAACGCTCGCGGGCTCCAACCGGTAGTCGACGACGCTGCCGTTGGGCATCCGCACGCTCACGATCACCATCGATTTCGATCGGATGGCGGCATCGAGTTGCCGCGCAAACCACGCCTGGCCCGTGTCGTGAACGGTCGCGGCATCCGCGATGCGAAGCCGCTCCACGAGAGCACGATGCGGGTCGACCGCGGGCGGGCCGGCTGATGCCGCTCGCGTCGAACCGGATTCCGGCCGCCGGAGTTCGACGATGCGGCCTCGTGCGTCTTCGGCGGCGACCGGGTAGCGGGCATCGTGGAGCATCCAATACACCTGGCTCCGGTCGCGGCGGCTCACGAGCCGGTCGGAGTCGGTGCCTCGCAAACCGAGAACGGCGAGCGATCGGTCGACGAGCGCGGTGCTCAGCAGCGTGGCGTCGTCGGACCGGAGGTAGCTGACGGACTCCGGATCTCCCGCCGGCATCGGTCCGACCCGCAACAGTCCGTGCCGGGCCGCGGTTTCGACGACGAGGTATTCAAGCGGCTGGGGCACTCCCGAGAGGGAGATGTCGGCAAGAAATTCGAGGATCGACTCCGCCGATTCCCCCGCGGCGACCGCTCGCCCGACGCTCGTGGATGTGAAACGATACCGTGACGCGATCGCGCGCCCGTCCACATCGGCGAGAGCGCGAAGCCGCGCATCAACGCTCGCTTCGAGTGGGCCCGGCGCGACGGCGGAGAGGTCGTGCTGGAGGTAGAGCCGATCAACCGGCGTCGGCAATGCGGCATCGAGGAGGGCGACCGCGCGCGAACGGTCCCCGCCGAGAATGGCGGCGCCGGGGCTGCTGACGATGTCTCCCGCGGTAATCCCGAGGCGTTCCGCTTCCGCGAGCCCCGCGGTCATCCGCTCGGTCAGCCATGCTCCTCCGCCCGGATAATTCCAGCGCAACCACGCTCGCAACTCTTCGCCCCACAGGGTGTCGGCGCGTTCGGCGAGCACCGGTCGGATGCCGGCGGGAAGGCTCGCAGCCCAGGCTTCGGCCAAGTGCGCCCAGCGTTCCGCCGTCCTCTGACCGACCCATGCTTCGGTGGCGGGGGATGCGACAAGCCGCTGACCGTCGCGCACCGCGAGACCGGCGAGTTCCGCCGCGCCGACGAGGGTGTCGAGTACGTTCTCGTCGACGCTCATCGCTTCCGCAAGGCGCCGCTTCTCGGGCGCGCCGATCGTCCCGCGCGCGAGAAGCCGCACGGCATTGCGCTCGAGTTCGAACAGGAACTCCGCCGTGGCGTTCGCCGCCGTGAAGGCGTGCTCCGCCGCGAGGTGGTCGGCCGCGTCGCGTTCGGATGCCGGTACGGGGTCGCTCGCGGGTTCGGCATCGCGGGGGTCGGGAGTGTGGAGGCCGCGCTCGGACCAACTGTCCAGTTGCGCGGTGACTTCGGGCCAGGCGGCCAGGCCTTCGGTCGTCTCTTCGACGAGGGCGAGCCCGAGCAGAGATTGCACCTCTGCCGCGTCGAGTCCGAGGCTGTCGCGAACGGCGCTAGTCGGCATCCGGGTTTCACCGAGCGCGGACAGCGCGGCGAGCGTGCGTCGGTCGAGGCGATGGAGGCACGCGTGCAGAGATTCGGGGTCGAGGAGAGCGTCCGCGAGATCGAAGTAGTCGCGAATGGATGCCGCCGTGCCGGATGCCGGGATCCCGCGACGCCCGAGAACCCCCGCGAGCCAGTCGTCGTCGCTCGCTCGAAGCAGCGAGGCGAGGGTTGCGGTACTCGTCATGGACTCCGTCGGTGCGCTACTGCGCACTGCCTTTCGCCGCACGGGAGCGGCGTACGGCGTTGGAGACGAGAAGAGCGATGATCAGAAGGAACGCGAGCGGCAATCCGTAATACTGAACGAAGAAGACGGCTGGCCAAATGCCGTGGCTGAACCCGTCGTTCGCACCGGCGCCGAGCGTCGTCGCGACGATGACGGAGATGAAACAAATGAGCGCGGCGACCACGAGCGCGAGCACAGCGAACGCGAGCGCTCGTTCGGTACGATTGATGCGCACGGGCGGCGGGGTGTTGGGCGCTTTCTTGCTCACAGACTCAAGGATACGCGTGGCGCAATTGCCCGTAGGCTTGAGTCACATGATCGCTCGTGCGCACCCCCGCACGGCGACCGAAGAAAGGTAAGGGCATGCCCACCGGCAAGGTCAAGTTCTACGACGACGAGAAGGGCTTCGGCTTCATCAGTTCTGATGACGGCCAGGAGGTCTTTTTGCATGCCTCAGCGCTGCCCGCCGGGGTCACCGTGAAGGCAGGCACGAAGCTTGAATTCGGTATTGCCGACGGCAAGCGCGGTGCTCAGGCTCTTTCCGTGCGCGTTCTCGAGGCGCCGCCGAGTCTCGTGCGGATGGGACGCAAGCCCGCCGACGACATGGCGGTCATTGTCGAAGATCTCGTGAAGGTGCTCGACAGCATCGGGTCCAACCTGAAGCGCGGACGCTACCCGGATGCCGCCCACGCGCGCAAGATCGCGGCGATGCTGCGCAAGGTTGCGGAAGAACTGGATGCCTAAGTCGAACGACGCTGCATCGCGCGGGGTGTCGCCGACCGCGGAAGATTTCGTGCTTGCGAAGGCGGCGCTCCTCGACATCACTGCCGCAGACACGATCGGCGAACCGTCGGGGTCGATCACGGAGGCGGACGGCGCACTTACCGTGTACTTCGACACCACCATGGCCGGTTACCCCGGATGGAAGTGGACGGTCAGCCTCGCACACGTCGAGGGTTTCGGACCGTCGGTGCTTGAAACGGAGCTGACCCCGGGCGATGGTGCCCTTCTCTCGCCCGAGTGGGTGCCGTGGTCGGATCGCCTCGCGGACTACAAGGAAGCCCAAGCCGCGCTCGCGGCGGAGAGCGGCGCGGATGTCGATGGTCCCGGCGGCGACGGCAGTGCGGTCGGCGGCGCGGATGAGGATGAAGACTCCGACGGCGAAAGCGACGACAAAGACGACGACTTTGACGACGATGACGTCAACGACGACGATGACGATGACGATGACGATGACGATGACGAAGACGAAGACGACGACGACGACGACGACGACGACGACGATGACATCCTGCACAGCGGGGATCTAGACGGTGTCGACATCGACTCGCTCGACGACTCGGGCAGCGGTTCAGCTTTGCCGGCGGTGAGTGACGATCAGTCCAAGAAAGCCGAGAGCCAGTCCCACGACGCAAGTCCACAACCACCAGTAAAGTCCCGCAGCAACCAGCGGTCCAAGAAACAGCAGCAGCACGACAAGGGCGAGTAGCCACACGACGAGGCCGACGAGCATGGCCTTGCGGTCATCCGTTTTCACGGGTTCGGGGTCGGGACGGCGCTCCGAGTCCTTGAGCCACAATCGCATTGCTAAAGATTACCCACTCGCCCGCGCTCGTGGCTTGTGCCGGCGCAGTGGTCGGGCGGCGAGCTCGCGTGGCGCCGCTGGCCGACTGAGCTATTCGGCGCTGTTCTCTACGACGTACTCGATGCAGGTTGAGAGTGCGCGCACGTCATCCGGTTCGATCGCGGTGAATGTCGCGATGCGCAATTGGTTGCGTCCGAGTTTGCGGTACGGCTCGGTGTCGACGATGCCGTTGGCGCGCAAGGTGGCGGCGACGGCGGCGGCATCCACGCGCTCATCGAAGTCGATCGTGACGACGACGTGCGAGCGGGGCTCGGGGT
>JAHBST010000045.1 GCA_019638975.1 Cryobacterium sp. | reverse complement strand
TGAGCTGTACGGGCGACACGGGATACGGCGAGCGCTACTTCTTATTGCGGCGCTGGTGGCGCGTCTTGCGCAACAGCTTGCGATGCTTCTTCTTAGCCATCCGCTTGCGACGCTTCTTGATGACGGAACCCATACACACCTCAATACTTGTGACCTGCAGGATCTGCGGGCCGTGACGAACGGGTTCGATGCGAACCTCGAAAAATGCCTCGGGCAAGTCTAGCGGATCGCTGACCCGTCCCGCTCAGCGGGGATCGAGCACCCTGCATTCACGCCGTTCAGCCGAGCGCGCGACCCTCGTCGGCAATGTGCGTGCCGATCGCGGCCTGCACGGCAGACTCCGGGACGCGGAACGACCGACCGAACCGGATCGCGGGCAGATCGCCGGAGTGGACAAGCCGATACACCGTCATTTTGGACACGCGCATCATGTCGGCCACTTCCGCAACCGTGAGGAACCTCACGTCGGACAGATCGCTGGACATCGTTCCCCCTGGCTAGGCGCACTCGCTCGGGTGTTACCAGAGTGCTAATTCGACACTTTAGGGGCCAGAGTGACTGTTTGTCCATGACCCCGTTCGGGTGATTGCCGACTTGTCAGCTATTTCCTGCCATCCCCGCGGCGTCCAAGTTTTTCCCGGATCGGGTCGATAACGCTCTTTTCCACTTTCGCGGAAGCCTCTTCGATGACGTGCGTCGCGCCCTCGATCACGGTGCGAACCTGGTGCGACGCCTCGGCGACCGTGCGTCCGACCGCGGCGCCCGCATCCGACGGATGCTCGATCGTTTCGGCGACCTTGCGAAGCGGCCTCGGCAGACTCGATCCCGCCCACGCCGCAAATGCGGTCGGGCCGCCGTCGCCGCCAGTCACAACGACATCCGCGCTCAGGAAGGGAAGGAGCCAGTCTTCGACGGCCTCGAGGGGAGTCGGCTCAAGTCGGTAGAAGCGGTGTTGTCCGTCCTCGCGCACCGTCACGAGACCGCTGTCGCGCAGCACTTTGAGGTGCTTCGACACGGTCGGCTGGCTCAGCGCAAGCGACTCGACGAGTCCGCCGACACTGACCTCACCGGCATCCGACTCAATGTCGAGCCGATTCTCGAGCAGCACGCGAAGCAATTCGCGCCGAGTCGGATCGGACAGAACGTCAAAGATGTCACCCATCTCAGAAGGGTACCGACCCAGCCTGAGTAGTACCATGTCAAGCTCCTGCATGAGTGTGCAGGAAGTCCAGCAGACCGAAAGGCGAGGATGCGCGCGAGGCCCGCCGACCGCGGTACCGTTTTCCAGCGGATCCGCGACATTGGCGACTTCTTCGTCTCCTCCTCACCGGCGCGATTCGCGCTCGTCATCTTCACGAGCCTCGTCCTCGTACTGACCGCGGTCCTTTCGCTGCCGATCGCCACCGCCGAGCGCAACGTCACCCCGCTCGCGGATGCGTTCTTCACGGCCATGTCCGCGATTTGCGTCACCGGGCTCACGACCGTCGACATGGCCACCCACTGGTCCACGTTCGGGAACGTGGCCATCCTCATCGGCATCGAGGTGGGCGGCATCGGCGTGCTCACGCTCGCGAGCATCCTCGGCCTCGTCGTATCCCGCCGCCTCGGCCTGAGGGCGAAACTCATCGCGGCGAGCGACAGCAACCCGCTGCGCATCCACTCCGGCCCTGTCGCGGAAGGTCAGGCGATCCGCCTCGGCGAGATCGGCGGGCTGCTGGCGACCGTCGCCGTGAGCGTGCTCGCCATCGAAGCGGTCCTCACCATCCTGATCGCCCCCCGTTTGCTGATGAACGGCGACGACCCGTGGACGGCGACCTGGCAGGCGTTCTACTTCGCCACCTCCGCGTTCACGAACACCGGATTCGTGCCGCACGTCGAAGGCATGACGCCGTTCGCGACCGATCCGTGGATGCTCGCCGTCATCAGCCTCGGCGTGTTCGTCGGCAGCCTCGGCTTTCCCGTGATCTTCGCGCTGACGAAAGGCTGGCGAGGCAAGCACCGGATGTCGCTTCACGTCAAGCTGACTCTTGCGACGACCACGATCCTGATCGTCCTCGGTGCGATCGCCATTTACGCGCTCGAATGGAACAACTCACAAACGCTCGGCGCCCAGGACCCCGTTGCCCAACCGATGACGGCGACCTTTCTATCGATCATGACGAGGTCGGGCGGCTTCTCGACGGTGGACATCGGGCAAATGCACGATTCGAGCCTGCTCGTGATCGACATGCTCATGTTCGTGGGCGGCGGCTCGGCGTCGACCGCCGGCGGGATCAAGGTCACGACCCTCGCCGTGCTGTTCCTGGCGGCGCTCGCCGAAGCCAAAGGCGACAACGACATCCAGGTGTTCAAGCGCCGCATCCCGCCGGACGTCCTGCGCGTGTCCGTGAGCGTCGTGCTGTGGGGCGCGACGATCGTGGCCGTCTCCACCATCGCGATCCTCCAGGTGTCGAAGCTGCCGCTCGACCGCGTGCTGTTCGACGTGATTTCGGCGTTCGGGACCTGCGGATTGAGCACCGGTGTGACCGAATCCCTGCCGGATGCCGGAAAGTACATCCTCGCCGCCACCATGTGGGCGGGCCGGGTTGGTACAGTGACCCTTGCCGCAGCGCTGGCGGCCAGCCAACGCCGGCAGTTGTTCGTGCGAGCCGAAGAGAGGCCGATCGTTGGTTGACAAAATTGCGCACAATGCCCCCGTGCTGGTCATCGGGCTCGGACGTTTCGGCGCCGGAGCCGCGGGGCAGCTCGACCGGCTCGGCCGCGAAGTGCTCGCGGTCGACGAAAGCCAGGCGCTCGTGCAGAAGTGGTCGGAGCGCGTCACGCACGCCGTCCAGGCGGATGCGCGCAGCATCGAAGCGCTCCGCCAGATCGGTGCGCAGGACTTCTCCGTCGCCGTCGTCGCGGTGGGGTCATCCATCGAGGCGAGCGTACTCATCACCGCGAATCTCGTCGACCTCGGCATCCCGCAAATCTGGGCGAAGGCGATCAGCCAGTCGCACGGCAAGATTCTCTCGCGCATCGGGGCGAACCACGTGATCTACCCGGAAGCCGAGGCGGGCGAGCGCGTCGCCCACCTCGTGTCGGGGCGGATGCTCGACTTCATCGAGTTCGATGACGATTTCGCGATGGTCAAGATGTATCCGCCGAAGTCGATCCGGGGCGTGCCGCTGTCGGAGACGGACATCCGAAAGAAGTTCGGGGTGACCGTCGTCGGCGTGAAGTCGCCCGGCGCCGAATTCACGTACGCGACCGCGGAGACCGTGATCTCCAATCACGACCTCATTATCGTGAGCGGCAACTCAGGCGCGATCGAAAGGTTCTCGGCGCTGCAAAGTTAGGCAGCTCCCTGAGGGGCCGGCGCGGTCGCCTCGATGGTTGCACAGCAATCGCTGCCCGGACCGGAAACGGCCTACGCTCCAAGCTCGCGCGCGCGGGCCAGTGCGGCCGCCGTCGCCCGGTCGAACAAGTCCTTCAAATCGGCTTTCTCGAGCACCGCGATCGCGCGCTCCGTCGTTCCGTTCGGGCTCGTGACGCGACGGCGAAGCTCGGCGGGAGCACTACCGGATGCGGCGAGCAATTCGCTCGCGCCGAGAAATGTCGTCGAGACGAGGGTCGCGGCATCCGCGGGGCTGAAGCCCATCGACTCCGCCGTGCTCGTGAGCTGCTCGATGAGGTAGAAGACATATGCGGGGCCGGAACCCGAAATGGTGCTCAACGCGTCGATCTGGCTTTCCGGAACAACCACGACGGTGCCGACCGTCTCGAACAACCCTCGCACAAGTTCAAGGTCGTCGGCCGTCGAGCGGTTCCCGGCGCTCAAGCCCGTCACCGCCCTCCCCACGATCGCCGGGGTGTTCGGCATCGCCCGCAGCACCGCAACAGATTCCGGCAGCACGGCCTCCATCGAGGCGATCGTGACGCCCGCCGCGACGCTCACGACGACGCAATCCGGCTCGAGCGCATCCGCAATTTCGCGCAGCAGATCCGGGATCATGGCGGGCTTCACCGCGAGCACGACGATTCGCGCGCCACTGACGGCGGCGAGGTTCGCTCGCGGATCCGACTCCGTCGCAAAACTCGCGACGCCCGCACGCCGGAGAGCTCCGGCCTTCTCCTCCGTTCGGTTGGTGACCCGGATGCCGCCCTCGACCGTAACGTCCGGAGAGACGAGCCCGGAAAGAACCGCGCCACCCATGGAACCTGCGCCGAGAATCGCCACGGCAGGGAATATAGCCATGGAACCATCCTAGGATTGACGCGTGGACGCGAAACGGGGTCGAAAATGAGCACGGGCGGCGGAAAGAAAGCGATCATCGCGGCGCTGCTCGCGAACCTCGGGATCGCGGTCACGAAGTTCATCGCGTGGGCAATTTCCGGTTCGGCATCCATGCTCGCGGAAGCCGTCCACTCCGTCGCGGACACCGGCAATCAAGGGCTGCTGCTTCTCGGCGCGCGCCAAGCGAAGCGCAAAGCGGATGCCGAGCATCCGTTCGGCTACGGCCGTGAGCGTTACGTATACGCGTTCGTCGTCTCCATCATCCTGTTCAGCATCGGCGGCATGTTCTCGATTTATGAAGGGTTTAACAAGCTCGCCGAGCCGCACGAACTGACCAATGCCTGGCTTCCGCTGCTCGTATTGGTCGTCGCGATCGGTCTCGAATCATTTTCGCTCCGCACCGCCGTACGGGAATCGAATCCGCTGCGCGGCAAGGACAGCTGGTTGAGATTCATTCGGCATGCGAAGGCGCCAGAGCTTCCCGTCGTGCTCCTCGAGGACGTCGCCGCGCTCACCGGTCTCGTGTTCGCCTTCCTCGGCGTCGGCCTCACTGTGATCACGGGCAATAGCGTGTGGGACGCGATCGGCACGCTCGCGATTGGCGCGCTGCTCGTCGTGGTCGCGGTGATCCTGGGCATAGAGACCAAGAGCCTTCTCGTCGGCGAAGGCGCTCGAACCGCGGATGCCGTCGCCATTCGCGACGCGATCAACGCCGATCCGCAGGTGGAAGCGCTCATCCACTTGAAGACTCTCTACCTCGGACCAGACGAACTTCTCGTCGCCGCGAAAGTCGCGTTCTCGCCGAAGAAGAAACTCAGCGAAGTCGCCGCGGCGATCAACTCGCTCGAGTCGCGGGTTCGCGCTGCCGTGCCGGTCGCTCGCGTGATCTATATTGAGCCTGATATCTACCACAGCCCGGGCAAGGGAAATCCGCCCACCGACATGTTCGTGATCAAGGGGTCCGATTGAACGCAGCGGTCGCGCCGAAGCGCGCCATCGTTTTCCAGCACGACGACCACGTCACTCTCGGCAACCTCGAGGGCGTTCTGGTCGAACACGGCTACGACATCCGCATTGTCGATGTCGTTTCCGACGACATCGCCTCCCTCGATCCTCACGATGGCGACCTCGTCGTCGTTCTCGGCGGGGAGAAAGGCGCCTACGAGACGGACGAGTTCCCCCATTTGCTCGACGAAATGGGTTTCATCAAGAGCCGAATCGAAGCCGAAAAGCCCATTCTGGGGATTTGCCTCGGCGCGCAACTCATGGCGGGAGCGCTCGGGGGTCGCAATTACAAGGGCGACAAACCGGATCTCGGTTATCAGGACATCCGCCTGACGGATGCCGGGCGCACCTCGCCCGTTCGCCATGTCGCAGGCATAGGGATGCTCGAGTGGCACGGCGATCACTTCACGCTGCCCGCCGAGGCGACCCTGCTCGGTACGTCGAGTGCGTACCCGAATGAAGCCTTCGGTATCGGGGATTTCGCGCTCGCCGTGCAGTTTCATCCGGAAGTGACCGACGACATGCACGAAGCGTGGACGCTCAACTCGGATGAATTGTTCGCGGAGAACGGCGTGGACGTCGATGAGTGGCGCGCGCTCGGGCGCGAGCGCCAGGCGCCCATGCAGGCGGCCTCGCGCGCTATGTTCGGCGAGTGGCTCGACCGTCTCCCCGACTGACCCCGCTTGCTTTCACTATTCAGGAGGTCGTGTGACGGGAGTCACACGACCTCCTGAATAATGAAAGCGTCGTCAGCGGCGGGCGGAGAAGAATCCGCGCAGCAACTGGGCGCTCTCCCCCTCGAGGACGCCTGGGTGCACCTCGACGCGATGCGGCAAACGGCGATCGCGCAGCAAATCGTGGACGCTTCCGGCCGCGCCCGCCTTCTCGTCCCACGCGCCGAACACGACGACGGGAATGCGAGCGGCAAGAATCGCGCCAGCGCACATCGCACACGGCTCGAGCGTGACGATCAGCGTCGTGTCGGTGAGTTGCCAGTGACCCGTCACCCTGGCCGCGGCGCGGATGGCCTGAACCTCCGCGTGGGCGGTCGGATCGCCCGTCGCCTCGCGCTCGTTCCGTCCGCGCCCGATCACGGTTCCATCCGAGGCGATGACGAGGGCGCCGACGGGCACATCCCCGGTCTCAAGGCACGCGCGAGCCTCGACGAGCGCTTCGGACATCCGCGCCTCGAATTCCGCCACTTCCACCACCTCCGCCGTCAAGTAGATTGAGCCTATGCGAGTCCACGTTGCGGATCACCCGCTCATCACCCACAAACTCACGGTCCTCCGCGACGAAACGACGCCGTCGCCCGTGTTCCGCGCTCTCGCCGAAGAGCTCGTGACCTTGCTCGCGTATGAGGCGACGCGCAACGTCCGCGTCGACAACGTGACGGTTCGCACTCCCGTCGCGGATGCCGCGGGGCTCGCGATCAGCAAACCCCGCCCGCTCGTCGTGCCCATCCTGCGCGCGGGCCTCGGGATGCTCGAAGGCATGGTCAAACTCGTACCAACGGCCGAAGTCGGTTTTCTCGGGATGGTCCGGAACGAGGAAACGCTTCAGCCGACGACGTACGCCGAGCGGCTCCCGGATGACTTATCCAATCGGCAGTGCTTCGTGCTCGATCCGATGCTCGCGACGGGAGGATCGCTTCTCGCTGCGATCAACTATCTGTTCGATCGTGGCGCCGTCGACGTGACCGCGATTTGCCTCATCGGCGCGCCCGAGGGTCTCGCGGCGATCGAGAAGGCGACGGAGGGCCGGGAGGTCACGATCGTGCTCGGTGCGCTCGACGAGAAGCTCAATGAGGTCGGCTACATCGTCCCGGGGCTTGGGGATGCGGGCGACCGCTTGTACGGGACCGTGGGCTGAGTGCCGCAACGGTTTGACAAAACTTGCGTGCGTGCAAGATAGTTGCACTATGACTCTCAACGCGCACGCCCTGACCTCCCTTGAGGCCCGTGGGACTGCCGGCATGATGATGCCGGTCAGCGTTGTCGCGCATCATGCGCACTGTCGAATGTGTGCCTAGTCGGCCAACCTCTCGCCGAACCGCCGCCGCTTTGAGCGGCCGGTTCCCGGATGCCGATCCTCATCGCGATCGATCATCCGCCACGCTCTGAAGTTACCGAAGGCAGATCCTCCCCATTAGAGGGCCTTCACCCGATCCCTAGGGATTCGACACCATGTCACTCGCAACAATTGAACTCGACCGTACCCAATTTGCTGATCCGCGGCCGCTGCACGCGGTCACCGAAGCGGATCCACAACCCGTACCGAACCGCATCCGCGCGATTCCGGAGGGGCCGGAAGCCCGTGGATTCGTGCTCTACGTCGGCATCGACGAAGCGAAAGCCTCGGCATCCGGAACAAACCTCGGCTCTCTCGTCACCGCGCTCCGGCGACTGACCGCGGAGCTTGCTCCTGCCGCGGAGACCTACGCCGCGGTCGCTCTCGCTCCCCGCGGATCGGGGGGCCGCGATGTCGATGTCGTGCGGCTCGCGCTGCAGGATCCGGCGGCGCTCGCTCGGCACCGCCAGGACGAGGAGCCGACGGACGATGGCCCGCTCGAAGGAGTCGTCGTGGATCTGTCTCGTCGGCGCGTCACGATCGACGAACGCACCGCACCCCTCACGTACACGGAGTTCGAGCTGCTGAACTACCTGGTTTCCCGCGAGGGGCGCACCGTTTCGCGCACCGAACTCATCGACGGATTGTGGGGTGACGCCGACTCGGATGTCCCCAACGAGCGCACGATCGACGTCCACATCCGGAGGCTTCGGTCGAAGCTCGGCGTCTACGAGGAGATCGTGCGCACAGTTCGCGGCGTGGGATACCGTTTCGATCGCCACGCGGATGTCTCGGTGCGCCGCGCCACCACTCCGTCGCCCGACTTCTAGGCTGGCCGCGAGGGATGGAGGCTCATGGCCCTGCAGCTTTCGCCTGCCGAAACGGATGCGCTGGTCGCGCGATTGCGTGCTGCCGGATGCGTGTTCGCAGAGGATGAGGCGCGGCTGCTGGCTGAGGCCGCCGACTCGACCGGCGAACTGGACATTATGACCGAACGTCGCGTCGGCGGAACCCCCCTCGAGTACATCCTCGGCTGGGTGGACTTCTTCGGCCTCCGCATCGCGATCAGCCCGGGTGTCTTCGTGCCGCGCAAGCGCACCGAGTTTCTCGTGCGGGAGGCGATCGCTCATGCTTCGTCCGGTGCGACGGTGCTCGACTTGTGCTGCGGTTGCGGGGCGGTAGGCATCGCAATTTCCTCCGCCATCGACGGAGCGGACCTGTCTGCGGCTGATATCGATCCGGCCGCGGTGCGCAATGCTGAACAGAACTTCGCGGTGTTCGGGGGCCGCGTGTTCGAGGGCGACCTGTTCGAGCCGCTGCCGGATTCGCTGCGCGGCCGAGTCGACATCCTTACCGCGAACGTTCCGTACGTACCCACCGAATCGATTGCGCTCCTGCCGCCGGAAGCCCGCGATTTCGAACCGCTCACGACGCTCGATGGCGGTGCGGACGGGCTGGATGTGCTGCGCCGGGTTGCCGGCGAAGCGCCGATGTGGCTCGCCTTCGGTGGCCACCTTTTCTTCGAGACCGGCGACGATCAAGCGCTCGCCGCATCCGGGATCATCACGAAAGCGGGCTTGTCGCCGCGCATCGTCACGTCGGACCAATTCCACTCGACTGTCGTCGTCGGATCTCGCCTCCGCTGAAGTTTTCGCCGTTTGCCGACGATTGTCTGCGTCGATCGGCGAAAGGCGCAAGAAGATAACGGAAGTATAACTAGCGCACCGTTACCTAACCGTTATATAGTTCAAGTGCAGAAGTTGTTTGCTGTGGCAACTGATGCGGAATGTGATTGCAGGACACTCTTGGTGCAAGGGAAGAGGGCCTGTCGCCAGCCTCTGCGACAGGCCCTCAGTCTCTGCGGTGGGGCCGGTTTCTGCGGGGGCCATAGTTTCTGCGGTGGGGCCCGTTACTGCGGGCGCCACAGTCTCCGCGGTGGGGGCCGGTTACTGCGGGGGCCACCCCGACTGCGCGGCACTTCGTGCTTTGCGCGCACGTACGTTCGGCGGCGCGGACAACGAAACCCCGCGGTGTTCGCAAGGCGGGCAGTCCTGGGGGCGCAGGCATCCGCTGACCGGCTGACCGGGCGAGACCTCGTCCCCACAACGACCGGGCGAGACCTCGTCCCCACAACGACCGGGCGAGACCTCGATCCCACAACTACCGCGGTCGGCCGCCGACCCGGCCGACTGCGCGCGCGGCGACTTTCACGCCCTCGGCCGCGGCGCTCTCGGCATCCGCTCCGCGCAGCCACGAGGCGAGGAAGCCCGCGGTAAAGGCGTCTCCGGCCCCTGTCGGGTCCACGACGGCGCTCGTCACCGCGGGCACCGTCACGAGTTCGCGTCCGCGCTCGGCGACGAGCACTCCATCCGCACCGATCGTGAGCGCCACGAGTGGAAACCGCTCGCCCAGAGCCGCTGCGACGTCCCGCGCGTCAACGAGACCGGTGAGTACGCGGCCTTCCTCGAGGTTGGGGAGCAGGATGCCGGCACCGTCGACAAGTGCGAGGAACTCGTTCACGCCGAAATCCGTCAGGCTCCCGGCGGAGGCCGGGTCGACACTCACCGTCACGCCGCGCTCCTTCGCGCGGGCGAACAATCGCCGCATCGGCGCGTGGTCGTCGCTGTGGTAGATGCTGTATCCGGTGAAATGGACGACCGCTGCAGCGTCCAGGAGTTCGTCGCCCACGTCGTCCGCTGAAAGCCAGGCGTTGGCGCCGCGCTCAGTGAGCATGCTGCGATTGTTGCCATCCACGAGGACGACAATCGTGCCCGTCGGATGCTCGGAGTCGCCGCCCAAACGCGGGGTGACGCCGAAGGATTCGAGGATCGCCCCGTGCCGCTGTACATCCTCTGCGGCCACTCGGCCGACGAAATCGACGGGTACGCCCTGATCGCCGAGCCAGGACGCGGCATTCGCGGCGGATCCCCCCGCACGGTGCTGAATCGAACTCGGGGTATCGGTGTCCCGTCGGATCGGCCCATTCGGTACGACGACGATGTCATCGATCACGTCGCCGAAAACGACGATCCGGCGGCGCGACCGATCGCCCTGTCCGTCGCGATCACGCCCATCGGGCACGCTTTGGCTCGTCGACTTTGGGGCCGTGTTCACGGTCAGCCGGCCAGATTCGTCCAGGCCGTCGCGATCTCGGCCGCAAGCCGCACATTGTTGCGGGCGAGGTCGAGGTTCACCTCGAGGCTCCTCCCGCCGGATGCGTCGACGATGTATCCGAGCAGGAACGGCGTGACGGCTTTGCCATGAATGCCCGCGGCATCCGCTGCGGCGAGCGCTTCGGCGAGCACGCGGTCGTGTTCGGACGGATCCCACTGCTGGTCTCGTGGAATCGGGTTGGCGACGACGATGCCCTGGCCGTGACCGAGCGCATCCTGCGCCGCCATGATGCGCGCGACGTCGCTCGCCGACTCCACCGACCAGTCGAGCTCGAACTCGGACTCGGTGAGCCAAAAACTCGGGAACACGGTCGAACGATATCCGACGACGGGTACGCTCAGCGTCTCGAGTCGCTCGAGCGTCGCCGCGATGTCGAGCACCGACTTAACGCCCGCTGATACGACGGTGATCGGCGTGACGGCAAGAGTGGAAAGGTCAGCCGATTCGTCGAAGCTCGACGTTGCGCCGCGATGCACGCCGCCGAGACCGCCTGTCGCGAAGACGCGCACTCCGGCGAGTGACGCAAGGTGGGCGGTCGCCGCAACCGTCGTGGCACCGGATGCCGCTGCCGCGGCGAGAAAAGGCAAGTCGCGTACGCTCGCCTTCGCCATGTCTTCGTCGGCGATGCGGCGGACACCCTCGGCGTCCAGACCGACGTGCGCGATGCCGTCGAGCACGGCGACCGTCGCGGGTGTCACGCCCGCGTCGAGCAGAATCTGTTCGAATTCCTGAGCGGCCTCGAAATTGCGGGGCCGGGGAAGACCGTGGGAGATGATCGTCGACTCGAGGGCGACGACGGGACGGTTGTGGGCGAGTGCATCGGCGACGGGCGCGGATACGACGAGTGTTGTTGACATGGCGACTCAATCCTAAGCGTGGTCCCCTTCGAGACCCGCAGTGGGCAGAGTCCTCCTCAGGGGGCGAGACTCTCCGCGGGCAAGTCGAACCAGCGCAAGTGCTCGAACTGTTCGCCCAGTTCCGCCGCGACGCTCGCCGTGGCCGACGGGGCGGCGGGAGCCGCCGCAAACAGTTCGCGCGCTGCCGCGAGCGCATCCGCATAGACCGAACTCGGGGCGCGATCATCGTGCCGGGGAAAGCGGAGGACGCCGTCCGCTCCGTAGGTCAATTGTGCGAATCGCAAAGGCGGTTCGACCGGTCCCGCACGATGACGCCACAGCCCAGACGCCGCATCGAACCGGTAGTCGGGCAGAAGCCTGGCGCCGTGTTCGGCGATCATCGTCACAGCGTTGACGATGTAGCGGAAAACCTCATCGCTGATGAAGTAGTTGAAGTTCACGCGAACCCAGCCCGGCTTGATGCCTTCGCATCCGTTCGTGATCTGTTCGTCGTATTCGTGCGAGAGGGCTTCATCGATGCCGAGGAGGCGGTGCCCGTAGGGCCCGGCGCACGAGCATCCACCGCGGCTTTGAATTCCGAACACGTCGTTGAGCATGGCCACGACGGCGTTGTGGTGCAGGTATTTGCCGTCGGGACGTTTCACGACGAAAGAGACGATCGAGAGCCGCTCCGCCTCGGGGTTGCCGAGCACTTCGATCGACGGATGCGCGTTCCACGCCGCGATCGCGCGCCGGAGGAAGTCGTGTTCGAGCGCGTGTATCGTCTCGACGCCCACCGCTTCTTTGAGCTGAAACACGAGGCCGGCCCGAATCGACTCGATGATGGCCGGTGTTCCCGCTTCCTCGCGGTGCTCAGGGTTGGCGAGGTACCGGTGCGTGCTCTCATTGACGTACGCGACCGTGCCGCCGCCGACAACGTGGGGCACGGCGTTGCGCAAGAGCGCACGATTCACGATGAGCACTCCCGGAGTTCCCGGTCCGCCGATGAACTTGTGCGGTGAAATGAAGATCGCATCCTTGCGCTCGATCGGGTCCCCGCCGACCCGGTTCATCTCGACGTCGATGTAGGGGGCCGCGGCGGCGAAATCCCAGAACGCGAGCGCGCCGTGCTCGTGCAGCAGCCGGGTGATGGCGTGCGTGTCGCTCAGGATGCCGGTGACGTTGCTCGCGGCGCTGAACGAGCCGATGCGCAGCGGGCGGTCCGCGTACATCCGCAGTTCGTCGGCGAGCTGGGCCTGGTCGATGTGCCCGTCCGCATCCTCGTGGATGGTGACGACGTCGGCGATGGATTCCCGCCAGGGAAGCTCGTTGCTGTGGTGCTCGTACGGCCCGATGAACACGACGGGCCGCTCGGCGCTGGGGATGCGCTCGTCGAGGTTGTACTTGTCGTCCAGTTCGCGCGGCAAACGCAGGCCGAGCATCCCGACGATCTTGTCGATGGCGCCCGTCGAGCCGCTCCCGGTGAAGATCACCATCGTGTCGTCGTCGCCGTTGACGGCGCGGCGGATCGTGTCGCGGGCATCCTCGCGCAGCCGCGTCGTCTGCAGGCCCGTGCCGCTCGACTCGGTGTGGGTGTTCGCGTAGCGCGGCAGCACTTCGTCGCGCAGAAAGTCTTCGAGGAAGCTCAGGGAGCGGCCGCTCGCCGTGTAGTCCGCGTAAGTGACCGGCTTGAGCCCGTACGGGCCATCCATGAGCCGGTCGTCGCCGATGACGCACTCGCGGACGCGCGTCACGATGGGCGGCTCCGCAAGTGTCTTCGAGCGTGCCGGAATGAGGCACTCTTCGACCGACTGCATGCGCAGAGACTACCGGATGTTCGCCGTTGGCGATATCGGCCGACGTTCAGCGAAATTGCACTCCAGCGACCGAGCGTGGGTGTAAATTTGCGAGTCGCGCAAGAATCTCTGCGCCACTTCACTTTTCTTCGAGGACGAATGTCTCTATCTACTTCCATGCCCGCCGAATCGGGGACGGCGACGGGCGCGTCGGCTGTCATGTCGCACCGCCAAATCCTGCTCGTGCTATATGGCCTCATGGCCGGGATGTTCCTGTCCGCACTGGACCAGACGGTCGTCGGCACCGCCATCCGCACGATCGGCGACGACCTGCACGGCTTGAGCCTTCAGGCCTGGGTGACGACGGCGTACTTGATCGTCGCGACGATCAGCACCCCGATTTACGGCAAACTTTCCGACATCTTCGGTCGTCGGCCGCTTTTCGTCTTCGCAATCGGCATTTTCGTCGTCGGCTCCATCCTGTCGTCGTTCTCGACGTCGATGGTCGAGCTCGCGGGCTTCCGGGCTTTGCAGGGGCTCGGCGCCGGCGGTCTCATGTCGATGCCGCTCGCGATCATGGGGGACATGCTCGCGCCGCGTGAGCGCGCCAAATACCAGGGCTATTTCCTCGCCGTGTTCGGCGTCTCGAGCGTTCTCGGCCCGCTCATCGGCGGCTTGTTCGCGGGCACGGATCAGATCCTCTGGATTGCAGGATGGCGTTGGGTGTTCCTGATCAACGTCCCGATCGGCATCGCCGCGCTCGGAATGGTGCTGAAGTTTCTGCACTTGCCGAAGATTCCCGGCACATCCGTTCGCATCGACTGGTGGGGCGCGACGGCCGTCATCGTCGCACTCGTGCCGTTGCTGCTCATCGCCGAACAGGGCCAGGACTGGGGGTGGACGAGCCCGGCAGCGTTCCTCTGCTACACGGTCGGCGTCGTCGGCATCATCGCCTTCATCCTGATCGAAATCCGGATGAAGGATGATGCGCTCATCCCGATCAAGCTGTTCCACTCCCCGACGTTCTCGATGGCCACGGTTATCGGCGTTCTCGTCGGCTTCGGGATGTTCGGCGCGATGATGACGATCCCGCTCTACCTTCAGATCGTGCTCGGCTCGACGCCGACGGAGAGCGGCTTCCAGATGCTGCCGATGATCCTCGGACTCATGATCGCATCCATCGGAAGCGGAATCCTGATCTCGCGGACGGGCAAGTACCGGATGTTCCCGATCCTCGGCACGGGCCTCATGGCGGCGGGCTTCCTGTACCTCAGCTTCCTGCAGTACGACTCTCCGTTCCTGTTCGTGGCCGGCGGCATGCTGCTCATCGGGCTCGGACTTGGCCAGCTCATGCAAACGCTCACGATTGCGAGCCAGAACTCGGTCGGTTTGCGGGACATGGGCGTCGCGACGAGCGCGTCGACGTTCTTCCGTCAGATCGGTGGAACGCTGGGCACCGCGATCATGCTTTCCCTTCTGTTCACGGTCATGCCGTTGAACATTCAGTCTTCGCTCACGGAAACACCCACGCTTCGCAGCGCCCTCAATGCGGCGATGACTCCTGCCGTGGCGACCGCGCCGGAGAACAAGCGCATCATGGACCTGATCTACTCGAACATCGTCACGCCGCTGGAGGCCGGAGCGCAAACAGCCGCCCACGTTGCCGGGGTTCAGGCGCTCGTCGCGCAGGGCGTCCCGCAAGCGGATGCCGAAGCGAAGGTTCCCGCGAATCCGCTCGACTTTTCCAGGCCCGAGATTCGCAGCCAGGTGCTCGACAAGGCGGTGCCGGAAATCGCGAGCAAACTCGGTGAGGCGAAAGGCGACTCGTCAGTGGGCGGGAGCAGCGCTATCAACGACACGTCCTTTCTCAAGGGCGCCGACACCCGGTTGACGAAGCCTTTCCTCACGGGGTTTACGCAATCGACCATCGTGATCTATTGGCTTGCGTTCAGTGTCGTGTTGCTCGCGTTCGTGCTCGCGCTCTTCTTCAAGACTCCTCCGCTCCGGGCGAAGTCAGCCTTGCAGGAGGCGGCGGATGACGCGCACGCCGAAAACGTGAGGGCCGAGGCCGAGGCGGCCGCCAATGACGAGTTGACGCTCGTCGACTAGGTCGCGAGTTTCTCGGGGGCACCCCGCGGAAAGGTGGCCTCGTAGTATTGCGGGGTGAGCAGCCAGCCGGATTCCCCACCGGCACCCCGAGTGTCGGCGACAGTCCTCCTGGTGCGCGACGACCCGTTCGAGGTGCTCATGGTGAGTCGGGCTGCGCGCGGGGCGTTCGCCTCC
>JAHBST010000044.1 GCA_019638975.1 Cryobacterium sp. | reverse complement strand
CGCGACGACGCGGTAGAAAGAGCGTGGAGTTACTCGGGAAGTGGTCGTAGTGGTTTCTGTGGTCACAAGTCCATCGTGTCAGTTCGGGGAGCCCACTCCATCCGTCGAAAGTTTGACCCTACGACCTGTGTACCGTTCGCAATTCAGGCAGAACCTGGTAGCTGCCGACGAAAAGGCCCGTGTTTTCGGCACATTCGGATGTCCCCGTTCGCAATCTGCCTGAGTTGCGAACAGGATGCACGCGGCTACGCGCGCTCGGCGGCGCGCAAGTCCTTTCGCAGGATCTTGCCGGAACTCGACTTCGGAATCGCGTCGACGAATTGCACGCGCCGCACCTTCTTGTAAGGCGCGACGTGTTCGGTGACGAACGCCATGACGCCTTCTTCGTCCAGATCGGCGCCCGCTTGAAGCACGACGAACGCTTTCGGAACCTCTTGCCCTTCGTCATCCGGAACGCCGATGACTGCGGCATCCGCGATCGACGGATGACTGAGCAGCAAGGCTTCCAATTCGGCTGGGGCGATCTGGTAGCCGTGGTACTTGATGAGCTCCTTGAGGCGATCGACGACGGTGACGACGCCTTCGGGGTTGACCGTCGCGATGTCGCCCGTGCGCAAGTAGCCGTCCTCGGTCATGATTTCGCTCGTGGCCTTCTCGTTTCCGAGGTAGCCGAGCATCACGTTCGGTCCCCGGCACAGGAGTTCGCCGGGGACGCTATCCCCTTCGGTCGGAAGTTCGATGTCCTCGCCGGTTGCCGGGTCGATGAGACGGCACTCGATGTTCGGGATCGTGAATCCGACCGAGCTCAGCGGCAGGTCTGGCCGGTCGCTCGGAATCGCGTGGCTGACCGGGCTGAGCTCGGTCATCCCGTAACCCTGAATCATCCGCACGCCGAGGCGGTCGGCGACCGCTTGCGCCAATTGGCCGTCGAGCGGGGCCGCGCCGCTGAACACGGTGTGCACGCTCGAGAGGTCGTATTGGTCGACGAGCGGATGCTTCGCGAGGGCGACCGCGACGGGCGGCGCGATGAACACGTTGCTGCACTGGTGATCCTGCATGATGCGCAGGAACTCGACGAGTTCGAACTTCGGCATCGTCACGAGCGTCGCGCGTTGCCGAACGGCGAGGTTCAGAAGCACGGTCATCCCGTAAATATGGAAGAACGGAAGGAACGCGAGCACGCGGTCGCCTTCGCCCACGACGATGACCTGCCGAGACTGTTCCACGTTGGCGACCAGATTGCGGTGGCTGATCATGACGCCCTTCGGGAGTCCTGTGGTCCCCGAGGAATACGGGAGGGCCGCGATGTGGGTCGCAGGATCGAACGTCACTTTCGGCGGCACCGCCTGTTCGGCGAGCAGGTCGCGGAGGTTCGTGTGCCCTTCCGCGCCATCGAGCACGATGATGTGGTCGTCATCGATTCCCACCGCTGCGGCACCGGCCTTCGCGCCGGCGAGCAGCGGCGACACGGTGATGAACCACGTCGCCTTGGAGTCCTTCAATTGCTTCTCGATGTCCTCCGGTGTGGCGAGCGAATTGATCGTCGTCACGATCGCGCCGAGCCGCAGGATGCCGTGGAAGACGCTCGCGAACGCGGGAACGTTCGGACACAAGAGCGCGACCACCGTATCGGTGTCGATTCCTCGAGCCGCGAGCGCGCCCGCGACTCCGTCGACTTGCGCGATGAGCGCGCGGTAGGTCGTCTCGGCGCCTGTCGTACCGTCGATGAGGGCGATCGTGTCCAGTTCGTGTTCACTCAAGCCGGTGAACAAATACTCGTAGATGCTGACGTTCGGGATCTCTACGTCCGGGTAGGGGCTCTTGAACACGCTCAATCTCCTTCGATGGTGAGTGTTTTGCACTTTACCCCCGAGTGCGGCATCCTGTCGCGGGCCAGCGAACACCGCCCACATCGCTGTCTACGCTTGAGCGACCAGGCAAGCGAGGGGGTGCTGCAGGAACTCAGGACTGGGTGAGAAAGCTTTGCGCGAAGAACTCGGCCAGTTCGCCGGTCGCGGACAGCGGCAGCACGTGCGCCACGTATTGGTCGGGACGCACGACCACGACGGCGCCGTCGCGCGCGATGCCGCGGATGTCGAAGATGTCCTCCGCGGGCAAAATCGCGTACACCTTCTCCCAGTCCGTCAACCCGAGCGGCCCCGTCTCGGGCAGGAAGATCTTCGGCACGCGCATGAGCTCGACATCCTCGAACCGTTGCTGGTAGACGACTTTCACGTCGAACACGCTGTCGATATCCGCGTCGGCCGGGGTGTGGCGGGCAAGCGGGGACTCGGGTGAAGCGGCCAGCCAGTTCGCCCAGTCGGTCAGAGCGGATGCCTCGCCCGCGGCAGGCCCATCCGCGAACGCATACATGCGCCAGCGGCCATCCGCTCGGGCGTGGTGGCCGAGGTGAACGGTGTTGCCGTCGGAGACCCGCACCACGTGCGCCGACTTGAAGCGCTTTCCGATCGGGAAACCCGAAGCGAGCGCCTCGTGCTCCGTGCCGCCGACGATCATCGACGGCGTGTATTGCGTCATGAAACCGGACGGGAAATCCGAGGTCTTCACGTAGTAATCCGCGAGCTCGCCGGGGTCGGATATCTCCTCGGGCTTGCGCGCCATGAGGCTCGACCATTCGCGGTCGAAATCGATGAGCTGTTGCGCGACCGGCTGCCGTTCGGCCGAATAGGTCGCAAGGAGCGACTCCGGGCTGAGGCCCGAGAGCACGAGCCCGAGCTTCCAGCCGAGATTGAATCCGTCCTGCATCGACACGTTCATGCCCTGGCCGGCCTTCGCGCTGTGGGTGTGGCACGCATCTCCGGTGAGGAACACTCGCGGCGTGCGGTGCTCTTCGCCCGCGGCCACGTCATCAAATTTGTCGGTCACGCGGTGCCCCACCTCATACACGCTGTGCCACGCGACGCTCTTCACGTCGAGCGTGTAGGGATGCAGGATTTCGTTCGCTTTCGCGATGATCGCCTCCACGGGCGTCTCGCGCACGCGATGCTTATCATCTTTGGGCACTTCGCCGAGGTCGATGTACATCCGGCACAAGTAGCCGCCTTCGCGCGGGATGTGCAGGATGTTGCCCGCTTCCGAGTTGATCGCGCACTTGATGCGCCAGTCGGGGAAGTCCGTGTTGACGAGCACATCCATGACGCCCCATGCGTGTTGCGCGTGACTGCCGACGTGCTTGCGGCCGATCGCGTCGCGGACGAGGCTGCGCGCCCCGTCGCATCCGGCCACGTATTTCGCGCGCACCGTGCGTTCGCGGCCCGCGTTGTGGTCCGCCGATCCCCGCAAGCGCACCGTGACGGGATAGTCGCCATCGGCATCCACGGTCAGTCCCGTGAACTCCCAGCCGTAGTCCGGCCTGATTCTCGCGGGCCCGTGAAGCGCGGCCTCAGCAAAGTAGTCGAGCACGCGAGCCTGGTTCACGATGAGGTGCGGGAACTCGCCGATGTGCTGCGCGTAATCCTCCGTGCGCGAGGTGCGGATGATGTTCTGAGGGTTCTGCGGGTCAGGACTCCAGAAATTCATGTGCGCGATGTTGTACGCCTCGGCGATGATCTGGGGCGCGAAGCCGAACGCCTGGAACGTCTCCACGCTGCGGGGTTGGATGCCGTCCGCCTGGCCGAGCACGAGTCGGCCGTCGCGGCGCTCGACGATGCGTGTGGTCACGTGCGGGAACTGAGACATTTGCGCGGCGAGCAGCATCCCAGCCGGGCCGCTGCCGACGATGAGTACGTCGACCTCGTCGGGGATCTCCTCCGGGCGACCTATCCCCGTGCCGGCCGCGTCGAGAACGCGCGGTTCTCCCGACACGTAACCATGGTGGTGGAACTGCATGGAACTTCCTCGATCCTCAAACGACCATGTTCTGGTATTCGCACATAGAGACTACTGTGGCTCGCCACTTCGGATGCGGCACAGAACGCGAAGGCGCTCAAGCGAGCGTGAGCGCGCGCAGAGCGCTCGCGAAGAACGTCAACCCATCGGTGCCATTGCGCATCGCGGCGTCCGTGTCGGGCCCGAAGCCTTCCTCGGTTGCGTGCTCCGGATGCGGCATGAGGCCGACGACATTGCCTCGCTGATTCGTGATGCCCGCAATGTCGTTGAGCGAGCCGTTCGGGTTGACGTCGAGGTAGCGGAAAACGACGCGGCCTTCGCCCTCGAGCACCGCGAGGGTTTCGGCATCCGCGAGATATCCGCCTTCGCCGTTCTTCAGAGGAATCGTGATCTCGGCGTTTTTGTCGAAACCGTTCGTCCACGCGGTCGCGTTGTTCTCGACGCGCAAGCGCTGGTCTCGGCACACGAACGCTCCGTGATCGTTCCGTACGAGGCCGCCGGGAAGTACGTGCGCTTCGACGAGCATTTGGAACCCGTTGCAGATCCCGAGAATCGGCATTCCGCGATCTGCGGCATCGACGACTTCGCTCATGATGGGCGACAGGCTCGCGATCGCCCCGCAGCGCAAATAGTCGCCGTAGCTGAAGCCGCCGGGCAGCACGAGCGCGTCGACATCCTTCAGATCGTGGTCCCCGTGCCAGAGCGCTACCGGCTCGGCGCCAGCCAGTCGGATGGCGCGTTGCGCGTCGCGGTCATCCAGCGAGCCCGGAAACGTGATGACGCCGATACGGGTCACTCGGCGGCGACCTTCACGCTCACGACATCCTCGATCACCGAGTTCGACAGCAGGGATTCTGCGAGCTCGCGCGCGGCCGACAGCGCCGCGGCATCCGCTTCGCCGTCGACGGTCAGTTCGAATCGCTTGCCGATGCGCACTCCAGTGAATGGCGTGGAACCGAGCCGGGCGACGGCTCCCGCGACTGCCTTGCCTGCAGGGTCGAGAAGTTCCGCTTTGGGCATGACCTCTACAACGATGACCGGCACGGGCGACTCCTGCGGTGTCGACGGGGGATGGATGCCTCAAGTCTAGCTGCGGCGGGTTTTGGTGAAGTCTCACGCTAGGCGTAGATTCACGAGGCGATGAATAAAACCTACCGACCATGGCCCGCCTTGTGGGCGCTCGTCATCGGCTTCTTCATGATCCTGATCGACACGACGATCGTGTCTGTAGCGAACCCCCGAATCATGGAGGGCCTGCACACCGACATCAATGCGGTGATCTGGGTCACGAGCGCGTACTTGCTCGCCTACGCTGTTCCGCTCCTCATTACCGGTCGCCTCGGCGACCGCTTCGGGCCCAAGAACCTCTACCTCATCGGCCTTGTCGTGTTCACGGTGGCTTCCGCCTGGTGCGGCTTCTCCGGGGACATCAACCAGCTCATCATGGCGCGAGTTCTGCAAGGGTTCGGGGCCTCGATGATGACGCCGCAAACGATGGCGATCATCACCCGAATTTTCCCTCCGGACAAGCGCGGCCAGGCGATGGGCTTGTGGGGCGCGACATCCGGCGTTGCCATGCTCGTCGGCCCTGTTCTGGGCGGCGTGCTCGTCGATTCCCTCGGATGGGAGTGGATCTTCTTCATCAACGTGCCGGTCGGCGTCGTCGCGTTCATCATGGCCTACCGTCTCGTGCCGCGGCTCGAGACGCATCCGCACCGCTTCGACATCCTGGGCGTCGTCTTGAGCGCACTCGGGATGTTCCTGCTCGTTTTCGGGCTGCAGGAGGGCGAGTCGTACGACTGGGGCACGATCACCGGACCGATCTCGGTGTGGGGGCTCATCATCGCGGGCATCGTCGTGCTGGGGGTATTCGTATTGTGGCAATCGCTCAACAAAAAGGGCGAGCCGCTCTTGCCTCTTGCACTCTTCCGGGACCGCAACTTCGCGCTCGCGAACGGTGCCATCAGTGCGGTCGGCTTCACGGTCACGAGCATGTCGCTTCCGCTAGTGTTCTATTTCCAGCTCGTGCTCGGGTTCACTCCGACGGAATCGGCGCTCATGCTCGTTCCGATGGCGGTCATCACGGCGGGACTCGCGCAACCGGTGGGCAAGCTCGTCGACCGCGTGAACCCTCGGTACATCGCCGTCACGGGTGCCGTTCTGCTGGCGGTATCCCTCGCCTGGTACTCCGTGCTCATGGTTCCGGATATGGCGTTCGGCTGGCTTTTGCTTCCCAGCGCACTCATGGGTGTCGCGAACGCGTGCGTGTGGTCGCCCATTTCGACAACCGCGACTCGAAACCTGCCGCAAAGCCAGGCAGGCGCGGGCGCCGGCGTCTACAACACGACGAGGCAAGTCGGATCCGTGCTCGGAAGCGCTGCCATTGCGGCGCTCATCCAGGTGCGCTTGACGGCGGAGCTTCCGGGTGCGGCTGGCGGCGACCAGAAATTCTCCGGCGCGCTGCCCGAGTTTCTCCACGACGGGTTCAGCCACGCGATGGCCCAATCGCTCTTGTTGCCTGCCGCAGTCTCGCTCGTGTGCGCCGCGATCGTCCTGTTCTTCGCGAAGCCGAAGCAGACTGTCGCGTGGACCGACCAGCGCGGAAAATCGAATCTCGCCGTCGAGCCAGGCGACGAGCCCGCCGAGTTGCCGCTCAATTGAGATTCTGGCGCGGCGCAAGGTTGTGACCGCGCTGCGCTGGGAACGCGCTGCGCCGAGGCCGCGCTAGCCCGCGAGGTCACGCACACCGAGTCAGGCGGGCTCGCTCACATTGCCATGCGAGGAGAGCGAGTCGGGCGAATCGAGGTCGGTCGCAGCGAGCGAACTCGAGGCGTTGCGCGCTGAGTCGGAAAGGTCGCCCGGATCGCCGCTCGCTTGTTCGCGGCGCGGCGTGAGGTGGACGCCCGCGATCATGCAGCGCACCGAACCGCCCGACAGCTCCACCGTCGGCACATCGACCGCGACGATGCGGCAACTGCGTTCGATAACCGCGCGCTGGGCAGACGTGAGACTCGCTTCCGCGCGAGTCGACATCGCGAGGATGCGGCCATCCGACCCCGACAGTTCGATCGCGTTCCCGGCGAAATCGCAAATCTGGCCGAAGTCGAGGTCGATGATCGCCCGGCCGCCGGCACCGAGGCGCTCGATGATTTCTTCGCGGCGCGCATCCGGCTGAATCATGGCGGTGCCGGCGAGCACGAAATCCGTCGCGATGCACATGAGCACATTCGTGTGGTAGATCGGCGTGCCGCTCGGGTCGGCCGCATCGAACACCATGGGCTCGTAGCCGAAGTTGGTGCAGAATCGCTCGAGCGCAATCGGGTCGGCCCGATTGGATCGCGCCACGTACGCGACTCTCTCCTCGTTGTCGAGCACCATCGCTCCCGTGCCCTCGAGGTAGATTCCGTCGACCTCGAGCCCCGAATAGTCGATGATGTCCTGCACCCGGTAGGCCGACTTCAACAAGTCGAGGATGTCCTGGCGGCGTTCGAGGCGGCGGTTCGGAGCGAACATCGGGTACACCGCGACGTGCCCGCCGATGTGGGTGGACATCCAGTTGTTCGGGAACACGCTGTCGGGGCGATCGGTGCGCTCGTCCTCGAACAGGTGGACGCGAACGCCCGCGTCGGCGAGCGCCTCCGCGAGAGCCGTCGTTTCGCGGTAGGCCTCAGCGGCCCGCTTCCGCGAATTGTTCGGCTCCGCCGTCTGGAAGACGTTGTCGACCGCGGTCACCGGGTTGACGTCAAAGTGGTGCGGTCGGACCATGACCACGGCCGAGGGCGCTTGCGCAGACACGGTCAGCCGCCCACGGGAGCGAAGGAACCGACGAATCCGAAAAGATCCTTCGGATCGTCGGGGTTGGCGACGAGGTCGATGTCCTCATAGAAGTCGGTCGCGTCGATCGAGTCGCGCACGTATCGCAACGCCGTGAAGTCCTCGATCGCGAATCCGACCGAATCGAAGAGGGTGATCTCCTCCGG
This sequence comes from Cryobacterium sp., assembly GCA_019638975.1. GTDB lineage: Bacteria > Actinomycetota > Actinomycetes > Actinomycetales > Microbacteriaceae > Terrimesophilobacter. The sequence goes on along the minus strand of JAHBST010000044.1, from coordinate 8,008 downwards.
CGATGTCCGGCCCGGCGCCTCGCCGGTGAGCACTTGCCAGAACTCGGTGACCGGGAAGTCGTCTGGCCGGTTCTGAATCTCGCCCTCGATGCGGGTTTGCGGGGGGAACTCCACGAAGACGGTCGAATCATCGAGAATCGCGGGGTCGAGTTCGGTCTTCCCCGGGCAATCGCCGCCGATCGCGTTGAGGTGCATCCCCGGCGCGACCATGTCGCGAGTGAGCACGGTCGCATTGGTCTTGTCTGCGGTGCACGTGGTGACGACGTCCGCGCCGTCGACGGCGTCCATCGCAGAACCGGCCACCACGATATCGAAACCGAGCGGGGTGAGGTTGCGGACGAACTTCGCCATCGCATCCGGGTCGGTGTCCCAGATGCGCAGCGAATTGATGCCGAGCTCGGAGCGGATCGCGCACGACTGGAATTCGGCCTGGCTGCCGGTGCCGATGAGCGCCATCGTCCTGCTGTCGGGTCGAGCGAGAGCCTTGGCGACCATGGCGGATGTCGCTGCCGTCCGCAGCGCCGTGAGGACTGTCATTTCGGAGAGGAATGTCGGGTAGCCGTTGTGCACGTCGGCCAGAACTCCGAACGCCGTCACGGTCTGGAAGCCGCGGGCGGGGTTCGACGGATGCCCGTTGACGTATTTGAAACCGTAGGTTTCCATGTCGCTCGTCGGCATGAGTTCGATGACGCCGAAAGGGGTGTGGCTCGCGACGCGCGGCGACTTGTCGAAGGCGGGCCAGCGGCGGAAGTCCTCTTCGAGATAGCCGACGAGACCGGCCATGATCGCGGTCGGTCCGTGGTGGCCGATCCAGCGCACCATGTTGTGAACGTCGACGAATCGGGTCATGCTGTACTCCTTGTGTTGATCTCACGGTATGACCAGTCGATATGCAACGACAAGATTGACTGTGTACACAATCTGACCAGTTGATATGCAAACTGCACAGTATAATTAGTCATTATGGTCGCTATTGCGCTCGATGAGACCGATCGTCGCCTGCTCTCGGCCCTTCGCGAAGACGGACGGATGCCGGTGGCCGAACTTGCGCGGCTCCTCGGCGTCGCGCGGGCGACCGCGACGGCGCGAATCGAGCGGCTCATCGCATCCGGCACCATTATCGGATTCACGGTCCGCGTGCGGGACGAACTCGACCCGCTCGCGGTTCGCGCGATGACGCTCATCGAGGTTGAGGGCCGCACGACCGACAACGTGATTCGCCGATTGCGCGGCTTCACCGAGATCCGCTCTCTTCACACGACGAATGGCGGCTGGGATCTCGTCGCCGAACTCGGAGCCGAGACGCTTGCCCACTTCGACGCGGTGCTCGGGCGCATTCGCTCGATCGAGGGCGTTGTCAACACGGAGACGAGCCTGCTGCTCAGCTCCGTCATGCGGTGACCGCCGTCAACCGCCCGTCGTCACCGTCACGAGGTTTGCCCATGGGTCATCGAACGAAAGCTCGAGCCCATCATCGGCGGTGCGGATGCGCGCGGCGGCGAGGCGCTCGCGAAGTGCCCCCAGGTCATCCGTCGACGGCACGTGAATCGTCACCTGACCGAGGCCGAGCGCTGGGGTGCGTGTGCCAGCGCCGGAACTGTGCCACGTGTTCATGCCCACGTGGTGGTGGTAACCACCGGCACTGACGAAGAGCGCTTGAGTGCCGAACTCCGCTGTGGTTTCGAATCCGAGAGTGTCGACGTAAAACTGCTTCGCCGTGGCGATGTCGCCGACCTTGAGGTGCACGTGGCCGACGCCCGCGTCGCCACCGCCCGGCCCTTCGAAACCGGCCGTGCTGAGGTTCTCCTGAAGGAACGTGTTCGGATCCAGGTACACGGTACCCATCTGCACGGACGTGCCATCCCACCGCCAGGAGGTGCGCGAGGTGTCCCAGTACAGCTCGACTCCGTTGCCTTCGGGGTCGTCGAAGTAGAAGGCGTTGCTGACGAAATGGTCCGAGCTTCCCGTGAAGCTCGACGGATGTTTGCGCGCGAGCGAGTAGACGGCTGCGGCAAGATCAGACTTCTCCGCGAACACGAAAGCCGTGTGGTACAGCCCGGCGGCGTGCTCGGATGCGTGACGGAGCTCCGGCGCGAACTGGAGCACGAGCGACGGGCGGCCGGGCCGGCCGAGAACAACACTGTCGGGCTCTTGCGACAAGAGATGGAGGCCAACGCCGTCGCGATAGTAGGAGGTCATGCGATCGAGGTCGGCTACCTTGAGGGTCACCGCACCCATGGCGGTACCCGCAGCGAGAATGTCCTGCCGGTTCTGGGTCATCGTGTCTCCTCGCTCAATGCAAGTGTCCGACGACTCTCGGTATTCCCGGGCGGACTTGCCTGCGGAGTTGCCCGCGGAGAGTTGCCCACGGGGGTCAGGCGGTGAGGCGCTCGATGAGTTCGCGGTAGCGGGCTGCCGTGAGCGTGACGATGTCATCGGGGAGGCGCGGCGGGGTGCCCTCGCCGTTCCAGTTCGCTGAAAGCCAGTTGCGAACGACCTGCTTGTCGAAGCTGTCCTTCCGCTCGCCGAGGCTCCAGGCATCCGCATCCCAGTAGCGGCTGCTGTCGCTCGTGAGCACCTCGTCGGCGAGGGTGATCGTGCCCGTGTCATCCGCACCGAATTCGAACTTCGTGTCGGCGAGGATGAGCCCGCGGCTATCGGCGATCGTCGCGGCGTGGGAGTAGATGTCGATGCTCTGGGAACGAAGGGAGGCCGCGGCATCCGCTCCGACAATCTCGACCACGCGCTCAAAGGTGATGTTTTCGTCGTGTTCGCCGGCCGGCGCCTTGAAAGCGGGCGTGAAGACGGGATACGGGAGTCGGTCGCCGAACCCCAGCCCAGAGGGCAGTTCGATGCCGCACACGCGTCCGGATGCCTGGTACTCGGCCCATCCGCTTCCCGCGAGGTAGCCGCGCACAACGCACTCGATGGGGAACATGTCGAGCGTACGCACGAGCATGGCTCGCGCTGAGACCTCGGAGGGGATGAGTGCAGCTGCGCCCCCCATGATCGAGTGATCGCTGACGAGGTGATTGGGCATGCTGCTCAGCCGGTCAAACCACCACAGGCTGAGTTGAGTCAGCAATTCTCCTTTTCCCGGGATACCGGGGTCAAGGACATGGTCGAACGCACTGACCCGGTCGCTCGCGACGAGGAGCACCTCGCCGGGTCGTGCTGCAGAGCGGTAGAGATCGCGTACCTTGCCCGAGTACTCGAGCATCCAGCCCGCCAGATTCAGCGCGGCGGCGTCCCTGACCGTTGCGTCCGTCACGCGGTGCTCCTCACGCTGCGACCCTCACTTTGCGACCCTCAATGCGATATCGGTGCGGAAGTGCGAACCCTCGAGGCCGATCTCATGGAGCGCACGATACGCGCGGGCACGAGCTTCCGCGAAGTCGTCCGCCCTCGCAACGACGCTCAGAACCCGCCCACCCGTGGCGAGTAAGCGATCCCCATCGCGCGCGGTCGCAGCGTGAAGGATCGCGACGCCGGGCACCGCGGCAGCGGCATCCAAACCCGTGATCGGGCGTCCCGTCTGGGGGTCGCTCGGGTAGCCCTCGCTCGCGACGACCACCGTGACGCACACGTCGTTCGAAAATTCGAGCGGAGGCACTTCGCCGAGCGTGCCCGTCGCCGCGGCGAAAAGCACTCCGCTCAGCGGTGTGACGAGTCTCGGCAGCACGACCTGAGTTTCGGGGTCGCCGAAGCGAGCGTTGAACTCGATTACGCGAATCCCGCTGGGGGTGACGATGAGACCGCAATAGAGGAGCCCGCTAAAGGGGGTTCCCTCGCTCGCGAGCTGGCGGATGACGGGGAGCGCGACGGTGTCGACCACTTCGTCGACGAACCCGGCCGGTAACCACGGCAGCGGCGAATAGGCGCCCATGCCACCGGTGTTCGGGCCGACGTCGCCGTCGCCGACGAGCTTGTAATCCTGAGCCGGAGTCAGGGGAAGCACCGTCTCACCGTCGGCGAAGAGGAACAGCGACACCTCCTGGCCGTCGAGGAACTCCTCCACGAGGACTGGGCCGAGCTGCAGGTAGTGTTCCGCGTGCTCAAGCGCGGCGTCGCGATCGTCCGTGACGAGCACACCCTTGCCGGCTGCGAGGCCGTCGGCCTTGACGACATAGGGCGCGCCGAACTCATCGAGCGCGACGACCACTTCCTCGATTGTCGCCGCGCGCTCCGCTCGGCCGGTCGGAACGCCGGCGGCATCCATGACCCGCTTTGCGAACGCCTTGCTGCTTTCCAGTTGCGCGGCGGCCTTCCCAGGGCCGAACACCGGAATGCGGCGCGCGCGAACCGCATCCGCGACTCCGGCGACGAGGGGTGCCTCTGGCCCGATGATGACGAGCTCGATGGCGTTATCCGCGGCGAAATCGGCCACGAGCTTCGGATTCTCCGGATCCAGCGAGATCGTCGTCGCCTCGGCGGCGATTCCCGCGTTCCCCGGCGCGACGGTCACCTCGTGTCCGGCACCCTCGGCGGCGAGTGCCGAGAGGATGGCGTGCTCGCGCGCACCAGAGCCGAGAAGGAGGATTCGCACCACCACAGGCTACCGGCACGGGCCCGCCTGTTGCGTCGAACAAATGGGAAGAACAGCGTCTCAGTGACCGCGCAGCCAACGCCGAGTGCGTCAAAAACACTCTGTGTTCCTTCCTATTTGTTCCATTAGCGTGGAGGCATGGGTAAGGCGAGAATCGTTGCGATCGTCGGTGAAGCCGCGGTGCGCATCGTGTTGGAACCGGAAACGGAAGCCACGAAGGACGCGACGGCGGTGGCCGTGCGCTATTTGCTTCAAGTGCTTGCCGATGCGGCACCGGGCAACACCCTCGAAGTCCGCGTCCCGCCCTTCGGTGCTGTGCAGTGCGTCGAGGGACCGAATCACACGCGCGGTACCCCGCCGAACGTCATCGAGATGAATGCGGAAACCTGGATCGCCCTCGCTACGGGCACATTGGACTGGCCGGCGGCGCTCGCAGACAACAGGGTTTCGGCATCCGGTTCGCGCGCCAGCCTCGACGGGTTGCTCCCACTCGAGTGGAATGCAGGACAATAGGAGCATGACCGAGGTCCCGCACGACGCCGACGAGGAGGAGCGCACGACGGTGACCATTCGCCGCGCGCCGAAGTTCTCGGTGTTCGTCGCGGTCGGCGCGCTCGTCGGGTTCCTGGCAACTCTCGTGCTGACATCCCTCCACGAGGCCGACCCCGCCGTCGGATTCGCCGCGAGCCTCGGCTTCTTTTCGCTGTTCGGGGTGCCCATCGGCGGCATACTCGGCGCGGTCGTTGCGATCGTGCTCGACTACCGCGCCAGTCGTCGAGCTGCGACCGTCATCGCGGGTAAACTCGAGGTGCGCGCGGACGATGAGCCGGACGGCGTCGGCGACAACGCAGCACAGGACAACCCAACGCACGACAGTTCTTCTGACAACAGCGCACAGCGCAGCGACGGATAGGGGACCACGTTTTGGCCGGTGGCGATGGTCGGCTTGGTCACGATTTGCTCCCCGGCGAGAAGGGACCGCAGGATGCCTGCGGCGTGTTCGGCGTCTGGGCTCCGGGCGAGGAAGTCTCCAAGCTCACCTACTTCGGCCTGTATGCCCTCCAGCACCGCGGCCAGGAGTCGGCCGGGATCGCCACAAGCGACGGATCGAAGATCCTCGTGTACAAAGACATGGGGCTCGTGTCTCAGGTGTTCACCGAGTCGGCCCTCAACACGCTCATCGGGCACCTGGCCGTCGGTCACACGCGCTATTCGACAACCGGGTCCTCAAGCTGGCAGAACGCTCAGCCCACTCTCGGTCGCACGGCGGGCGGCACGGTCGCGCTCGGACACAATGGCAACCTGACGAACACGATGGAGCTTCTCGCTCTCGTGCGGGAGCTGCATCCGGAACTCGACGGCGAGCTCGCTCGCGGGAACACGACCGACACTGCGGTCGTCACCGCTCTCCTCACGGGCGATCTCGACCACACCCTGGAGGCGACCGCGATGGAAGTGCTCCCGCTCTTGCGCGGAGCATTTTGCCTCGTGTTCATGGACGAATCGACCCTCTACGCGGCACGCGATGCGCAGGGGGTCCGGCCGCTCGTGCTCGGGCGCCTCGAGCGCGGATGGGTCGTCGCGAGCGAGACAGCGGCCCTCGACATCGTCGGCGCGTCCTTCGTTCGCGAGGTCGAGCCCGGCGAGCTGATCGCGATCGACGAGAACGGGTTGCGCTCGCAGCGCTTCGCGACGGAGAAGCGCGCGGGATGCGTGTTTGAGTACGTCTATTTGGCCCGGCCCGACACCACGATCGCGGGCCGTGGCGTGCACGAGGCGCGCGTGGAAATGGGTCGGCGCCTCGCAGCGGAGCATCCGGTCGAGGCGGATCTCGTGATCCCGACCCCGGAATCGGGGACGCCTGCCGCGATCGGCTACGCGGAACGCTCGGGCATCCCGTACGGACAGGGCCTCGTGAAGAACGCCTACGTCGGGCGCACGTTCATCCAGCCTTCGCAAACGATCCGCCAGCGCGGAATCAAACTCAAGTTGAATCCGCTCCGCGATGTGATCAAAGGCAAGCGGCTCATCGTCGTCGACGACTCGATCGTGCGGGGCAACACGCAGCGCGCTCTCGTCGCGATGCTGCGGGAGGCCGGCGCCGCCGAAGTGCATGTGCGGATTTCGAGTCCGCCGATCACGTGGCCGTGCTTCTACGGCATCGACTTCGCTTCCCGCGCAGAGCTGCTCGCGACCGGCCTCACGACGGATGAAATCCGGCAGGCGATCGGAGCGGACAGCCTCGGCTATCTGTCGGAGGACGGGATGATCGAGGCGACCGAACAGCCGCGCGCCAACCTGTGCACGGCGTGCTTCACGGGCGTCTATCCGATTCCGCTTCCGGATGCGCACCTCATCGGCAAGAACCTCCTCGAAAACGAGCCCGCTCGCGAGTTGTCTCCCACGTTCGGCGACCCCGGGCGGCAGGAGTGAGTGACGCATACGCGGCGGCGGGCGTTGACACGCGCGCCGGTGACCTCGCGGTCGAGTTGATGAAGGCGGCCGTCGCGAAGACGCACGGGCCGGAAGTGCTCGGCGGTGTCGGGGGTTTCGCCGGGCTGTTCGACGCGTCCGCGCTCACGGCGTTCCGGCATCCGCTGCTCGCGACGTCGACGGACGGCGTCGGCACGAAAGTCGCGATCGCGCAAGCGCTCGACAAGCACGACACGATCGGCCAGGACCTCGTCGGCATGGTCGTCGACGATATCGTCGTGGTCGGCGCGACACCGCTCTTCATGACCGACTACATCGCGTGCGGCCGCGTCGTGCCGGAGCGGATTGCCGACATCGTCGCGGGTATCGCGCGCGCGTGCTCGGAGACGGGCACGGCGCTCGTGGGCGGCGAGACCGCCGAGCATCCCGGCCTGCTGGGGCCCGACGACTACGACGTCGCGGGTGCCGCGGTGGGCGCGGTCGAAGCGGATGCCGTGCTCGGCCCGGACCGAGTGCGTGACGGCGACATTGTGGTCGCGCTCGCATCCTCAGGGTTGCACAGCAACGGATTTTCCCTCGTACGGCACATTCTCGCCGAACGCCGCATCGGTTTTCGCGACAGCACGGTCGAGCTCGGGGTCGTAGGCGAGGCGCTGCTCGAACCGACTCGACTTTATTCGCGGCCGATTCTCGATGCGCTCGATCGGCGGCCCGACGCGGTGCATGCGCTCAGTCATGTCACGGGCGGCGGGATCGCGGCAAATCTTGCGCGCGTGCTTCCGGTCGGATCCTGGACCGAAGTCGACCGAGCGAGCTGGTGTCCGCCCGATGTGTTCCGCGTCCTCGCCGAGTGGGGTGGGCTTCCGCTCGCCGAAACCGAGGGCACGTGGAATCTCGGGATCGGGATGCTCGCGATCATCGATCCGCGAGAAGCGGATGTCGTCGCGGCCGAGTGGACCGCGGCGGGTATCGCCTCGTGGCGCGTCGGCGAAATCACGATGAGCAACCGCGAGCTCGGCGATTTCGAGC
>JAHBST010000043.1 GCA_019638975.1 Cryobacterium sp. | reverse complement strand
TTTCGCCGTAATTTTCGGCCAGCGATTGCCGATGAACACCCCGGCCACGAACGGCAAACCGATGATGAGAAGGATCTTCAGCAGCATGTCGAACGCATCGAGCTGAACGGCCTCGAAAATCCTGGACGCCGTCGGATGGATGCCGCCCCAGAATGCGAAGTTGAGCGGCATCAGGAAGATCGCGAGCAGATTGCCCACCGCTGTCATCGACACCGACAGCGCGACGTTTCCCCGCGCCTGATTCGTGAGCACTTGCGAAATGTTTCCCGGCGGACAGCACGCGACGAGGATCATCCCGAGCGCGATGGATGGCTGCACGTGCAGGAGAAGCGTGAGCCCGAACGTGACGGCCGGCAGAAGGATGAATTGCGCGGCGATCGCGACGATGATGGCTTTCGGCATGGTCAAGACGGCCTTGAAGTCCGCGACCTTCACGGCAAGGGCTATTCCGAACATGATGAGTGCGAGAACGATGTCGAGCGCGAGGAGCGACGTCGGATTGAAGTTGAGGATGACCTCGTCGATGTTCACACTGTCTCCTTCAGTTTTCGGATCTGCTTCGTGACTTCGCGCCGGTAGGCGTCCTTGTTCACGTAGTACGACATCCGCTCGAGCGCGAGATAGCGATAGCCGCCCGTGAGGTCCGGCCAGGGCTTCGCGGCGAGCGCTTCGAAGGATTTCTGCCGCGCGGGGTCCGCCGCGAGATAGCGCGCGAGAAGCTCCGCTTGCTCGAATCGGCCTTGCCATCCGAGACCGGATGCTTCGACCATGCCGAGTAGGTAGATCCCGTTGAATCGAGTGCTGCCGAGCCCGCCGCCGCTCGCGCCCGCGCTGCTCCCGCCCGCGTCGCTCCCGAAGATGTTGAGGAAGAGCTTCGGCGCCATTCCCGTCCAATTGAGGTGGCGGCGGTCGAGGAACGGATAGTCGAGCGAGTATCCCGTCGCGAGCAGGACGAGATCGTAATCATTGCTCGATCCGTCGGCGAAGTGCACGGTAGTTCCGTCGAATCGTTCGATGTCCGGTCGGATGCGAAGATCCCCCTGGCCGAGGTGCTGCAACACGAGAGTGTTGACGATCGGATGCGACTCGTAGATCCGGTAGTCCGGTTTGGGAAATCCGAAGCGCGCAGGGTCACCCGTGAAGAGTTTCAGCACGCGGGAGTCGATCCACTGTTTGATTCGGGCGGGAAGCGGTCGACCCTGGTTCAGGGTGTCCGCGGGCCGACCGAACAGATATTTGGGCACGAAATAGTAGCCGCGGCGCACGCTCAAATCGGTGCTCGCCGCGTGATGGACGGCATCGACCGCGATATCGCATCCGCTGTTCCCGGCGCCGACGATGAGAACGCGCTTGCCGCGGAAGACCTCCGCCGACTTGTACGCGCTGCTGTGCAGAAGCTCGCCGGTGAACGAGCCGGGAAAGCTCGGGACCGATGGATGCGCGAGAGTCCCGTTCGCGAGGATCACGCCATCGTAGACCGCACTCGACGCGCCATCCGGGCCTTCCCAAGTCACGCGCCACGCGTCTTCGATCGGTTCGACGGCCGTGACCGTCGTGTTGAAGCGGAAGTGCTTCTCGAGGTCGAATTCGCGCGCGAATTCTTCGAAGTAGCGTCGAAGTTCTGCGTGCCCCGGATAGTCGGGAGCGTCGGCGGGCATCGGGAACTCGGCGAATTGCGTCGTCGTCTTGCTCGAAATGAGGTGCGCAGTTTCGTACATCGTGCTGCGAGGGTTATCGATGTTCCACAGGCCCCCGACGCCGGATGCCGACTCGAAGCCGTCGAAGTCGATGCCCTGCCGATCGAGGTTGCGCGCGCCCGCGAGTCCCGACGGACCCGCACCGATCAACGCGAAACGCGGGCGGTTGGCTGATTGCGCCGAGCCTGCATCGACGGGAGGCGCCGTTCCGCTGGTTCCAGGTGGCACGCGGTTCCTTCGGTTCGGGTCGCTCGGACGGTTCGACAACTTTAGCAACTGGCGAGAAAGCTAAAATAGGATTTCGGCGATCGGAGCACCACTGTGGAGAACACCGGCGGCGTGCGATCCGCCACGGCTCGGGCGCACAGCAATATCGCGCTCGCGAAGTACTGGGGCAAACGGGATGCCGCCCTCAACATTCCCGCCGTCAGCTCGATTTCTGTGACGCTCGACGGGCTCTCCACCGACACGACCGTGCGCTTCGACGAGTCCCTCGGCACCGATGAGTTCCGCCTCGACGGCCGCCTCGTGCCCGCCGACCACGCGCAATCGCGGAGAGTGGTCGCGGTTCTCGAACTGATTCGCGAACGAGCTGGTCTTGCGAGCCGTGCGTCCGTGACGTCCGCCAACAACTTCCCCACGGGCGCGGGGCTTGCGTCGTCGGCTTCCGGATTCGCGGCACTCGTCGTCGCGGCGAGTGCGGCCGCCGGGCTCGACCTTTCCGCTCGCGAGTTGTCGATCCTCGCCCGCCGCGGCTCGGCATCCGCCGCGCGATCTTTGTTCGGCGGCTTTGTGGAACTCCACGCCGGTATCGCTGACGACGGAAGCGACTCGTTTGCGGAACAATTGCTCGACGGCGAAGCGTGGCCGCTCGAGGTCGTCGTCGCGATCACCGATTCGGCCGTGAAAGCCGTCTCGTCGACCGCAGGCATGCAATCGACGAGTGCGACGTCGCCGTTTTATCCCGCCTGGATCGAGTCGTCGGAGGACACCGTGCGGGAAATGCGCGAAGCGGTCCTCGCACGGGATTTCCGCGCCGTCGGCGAGCTCACCGAGCACAGTTGCCTCGCGCTTCACTCGCTCATGCTGACCACGCGCCCCGCGCTCATTTACTGGAACGCCGCGACCGTCGCCACCATCCATGCCGTCCGCGCCCTTCGGGCTGACGGTGTGCCCGTGTACTTCACGATCGACGCCGGACCGCAAGTCAAGGCACTGTGCCGCCCCGAGGATTCCCAAGCGGTAGGCGATGCGCTCGCCGCGGTGAGGGGAGTGCGCCACGCCATCCGCACGGGGTTGGGGCGCGCCGCGAGCCTCGACGTGCCGCCGACCGATTCCTTTCACAGCGCTCCGACGGCCGGAACGTCGTGACTGCAGTTCGAGTGTCAGCGCCGGGGAAGCTCTTCCTCCTCGGCGAGTACGCGGTGCTCGACGGGGCCCCCGCGCTGCTCGCGGCCTCCGAACAGCGTGTCACCGCCACGGTATCGGAAGCGCAGAGCTGGAGTCTGACGTCGCACGGCATCGGAGCGGGCTCGATCGAGCTCGGCCGAAACGGGACGCTCCCTCACGATCTTGATGAACGGGAGTCGCTGAATCTGCGACTCTTCGACGAAGTCCGCCGCTGCGTCGAAGAGAACTTCGGGGAAGCCGACAGAGCCTTCGACATCATCATCGACAGTTCCGCGCTGCACGACCGTGGACGCAAACTCGGTCTCGGCTCGAGCGCGGCGGTCGCGGTCGCACTCACGACGGCGCTCGCCCGCATTCGCGGAATCGTGCTCGATCCGAGCGAACTCTTCACCCTCGCGCACTCCGCACACCGTGCGTCTCAAGGCGGTTCGGGGAGCGGTGGGGACATCGCTGCGTGCATTTACGGTGGAGTGATTCTCTACACGCCCGACCACGTTCCGGCCGCCGTATCGCTGCCGGCGGGAACACGCATCCTGGCTGTTTCCACGGGCGGCGGAAGCAGCACCGCCGATCTGATCGGAGAAGTCGAGAACTACCGAGTTCGCGCTCCCGAACAGTACCGACGGGATATGGCGGCCCTGCGGAAGCTTGCGGCGTCGGCATCCGGAGCGCTCGACTCGACGGCGGGCCTCATGCGGCTCGCTGACGGATACTTCGATGCCCTCGCAGCGTTGGCCGAGCATTCGGGCGCCGGAATCGTGACGGCACGTCATCTCGAGTTGCGCCGTCTCGCCGCACGATACGATGCTGTCTTCAAGCCCGGCGGCGCCGGGGGTGGCGACCTCGGGCTCGTCTTTGCGAAGCTTGAGTCCGTGGACGAACTCGAGTCTGCCTTCACGGAAGCCGGAGCCCTCGTGATCTTCGTCCCCAGCGACGCCGACGGCGTAAGAGTCGAGTTGGCATGACGGACTCGAGAATTCCCAGGTTCTACCAATTGAGCGTCGCGGAACGGCTCCGCGAACTGCGCGACCGCGGGGTGCTGGATGACGCCGACTTCGAGGCGCTCGGCACAGGCTCGTACATCCTGACCGCGATGAAGGCGGATCAACTCACGGAAAACGTCGTCGGCGTGTTCGCCATGCCCATGGGACTTGGACTGAATTTCGCGATCAACGGCCGCGACTACCTTGTCCCCATGGTCGTCGAAGAACCGTCGATCATCGCCGCCGTCAGCTCAGCCGCACTCATCGTCCGCAACGCGGGAGGGTTCACGAGCACGGCTGAGGCTCCGCTCATTTTCGGTCAAGTGCAAGTGCTCGACATCCGCGACCCGGATGCCGCACGCTCCAGAATCCTCGACGCGAAGCAGCGCATCCTCGATCGGGCGAACAGCGCCCACCCGAACATGGTTGCTCGAGGCGGCGGCGCGATCGATGTCGAAGTTCACTTGCGAGGCAACAGCGCGAGCAACGGGCAGTTGCTCGTCGTGCACCTCGTCGTGGACAGCCGCGACGCGATGGGGGCGAACCTCGTCAACACGATGTGCGAGGCTGTCGCACCGCTCATCGAGGAACTCAGCGGTGGGAGGGTCTTCCTGCGGATCCTCTCCAACCTCACGGATCGGGCCATGGTTCGAGCCCGGGCCGTCATCCCGGCAGCGCATCTCGCCACCGAGCACTTCAGCGGGGCGGATGTCCGCGACGGCATCATCGTCGCAGGCGAGTTCGCGGAACTCGACGTGTATCGTGCGACGACGCACAACAAGGGCATCATGAACGGCATCGACGCCGTCGCCATCGCAACCGGCAACGACTGGCGCGCGATCGAGGCGGCCGCCCACGCGCACGCCGCGTCATCCGGCAAATACCGGCCGCTCACGCGCTGGAGTGCCGACGACGATGGCAATCTGGTCGGCGAAATCGAACTCCCTCTCAAAGTGGGGACCGTCGGCGGGCAAGTGCAATCGAATCCGGCTATTCGGATCGCGTACAACATTTTGGGGACTCGGTCGGCCGCAGATCTCGCGGAAGTCATGGCGGCCGTCGGTCTCGCGCAGAATCTCGCCGCGCTCAAGGCGCTGTCGACCGAGGGAATCCAGCCCGGACACATGCGGCTCCACGCCCGAAGCGTCGCCGTGGCGGCCGGTGCGAGCGACGACGACTTCGACGAGGTCGTCGAGCGGCTCGTGGCGAGCGGGGACATCAAAGTTTGGAAGGCCCAAAAAATCATCGAAGACCTCAAGGGCGGTGCGACCGTCACCGGCACGATCGACATCGCTCCGCTTGCCGCCACTACCGTCGACCCGGCGCGCAACATCGGCTACGGCAAGATCATCCTTCTCGGCGAACATTCCGTCGTGTACGGCTACCGCGCGGTGGCGGCGCCGCTCAACCTCGGGATTCGCGCGGAGGTGACGGGCCCCGCCGACCACAACGAACTCGTCATTTCCGGTTGGGACTCCGACCCCGCAGCTCACAATCCGGCCGGCGCGGAGCTCGCCGCTCGCGTTGCGGTTCTCGTTTCCGAGCGGCTCGGCGTCGCGAGCACGCCGGTTCGCGTCGAGGTCTTCCCTGAGCTTCCCCGCGCGAGCGGATTGGGTGCTTCTGCCGCTCTCGCCGTGGCCGTCATCCGGGCCATGGTGCACGCTTTCAATCTCTCGGTATCGGAAGACGAGGTCTCCCGTCTCGCGTTCGAATGCGAGCAACTCGTGCACGGCACTCCGTCGGGAGTCGACAATACCGTCGCCACATTCGGGCGGACCATCCTGTTCCAGCGCGTGGGCGACGAAAACAGGACCAGCGAAGTCCGGATGGCAAGGCCCATTCCGGTCGTCGTCGGGTTGACCGGCGTTCGGTCCCTGACCGCGGATACCGTTGGCCGAGTTCGCGCGGGATGGGAGAAGAATCCGCAGCATTACGAGGCGATCTTCTCCGAAATCGACGATCTCGTGATGACGGGCGTCGCCGCCCTGACGACGGGTGATATCCGGGCTCTCGGCGAAGTCATGAACCTCAACCATGGACTCTTGAACGCTCTCGGCGTCTCGAGCCCCGAACTCGAAGCGCTCGTCGACCTCGCCCGCCGCTCGGGGGCGCTCGGGGCCAAGTTGACCGGTGGCGGTGGCGGAGGAGCGATGATCGCGGTCGCCGAGCCCGATCGCATCCATTCCGTCGCCAACACGCTCGATGTCGCCGGGTACCAGACCTATCTCACCGAGATCCGCTCGACGACCGACGATACAGTGGGAACATGAGCTTCAATTTTCCCCGCATCCTCCTGACGGTCGTGTCGTTGGCCTCCGTCGTGCTCGCGGGAATGTGGGTGTACGTCGTCTTTTTCCAGCGCTGAGCGTGGGGATTGGTCGCGAGCTCGCGGCTCTGGGATGATGAGACCATGACAATCCTTTTCGGCATCATTCTCATCCTGCACTTCGTCGGCCTCGCATCCCTCCTCGGCGGTGTGCTCGTTCAAGTGAAGGACAACGCCGCCGGCAAGGGTCGGATCGTCGCGGCGATGATTCACGGCGCGCTCACCCAGCTCGTGACCGGCATCCTCCTCGTGGGACTCATCGAAATGGGAAGCGGCGACGTCAATACCGCCAAGATCGCAACAAAGCTCGCAGTCGTGATCGTGATCACGGTCCTCGTCTTCGTGTACCGCAAGAAGTCGCCGCTCGCATCCTGGGTTGTGTGGCTGATCGGCGCGCTCACGCTCGCGAACATCGCGATCGCCGTTCTCTGGCACTAGTCCAGAAAGAGCGACTTCAGCCGTCTCGTCGTGAGGGTCATGCCGACGAGGACCATGACCGCGAAATAGAGCACGTGCCACAGCAACGCCGAGGTCACGAGCCCCGTCGTGAGGCTGCGCACGAGTTCGACGCCGTGCCACAGCGGCATGGCCTGGATGGCCCATTGCATCCAGTCGGGGTAGACGCTGAGCGGATAAAACGTGGCCGACAGCAGGAACATCGGCAGCATGATGAAGTTGATCCAGTCCATTTGCTGGAAGGTCTTCATGTAGCTCGTGATGCCCATGCCGAAGCTCGCGAAAGCGAACGCGATGAGAACGACGGCCGGCAGCGCGAGAATGGCAGTCCAGGCAAGGTTGAGACCGAGCACTTGCATGACGATCATGAACCCGCACGCGTACACGAATCCGCGAGCGAGTGCGAGCATGATTTCGCCGAGCGCGACGTCGAACGGCCCGAGGGATGTCGCGAGCATCCCGTCGTAGAGTTTGCCGAAGTTCATCTTGAAGAAGACATTCCACGTCGAGTCGAACACCGCGCCGTTCATCGCCGCGACCGCGAGCAGAGCGGGCGCGATATATGCGGCATACGGAATGGAGTGCCCCCCGGGAACCTGGATCGCGCCGATGTAGCTGCCGAGGCCTATCCCCATGGCGAGAAGATAGAAAACCGGTTCGAAGAAACCGGAAACCACAATGAGCCAGTTCGTCTTCGCGGTCGCGAGCACTCCCCGCTCCATGACCGATCGGGCATTGCCCGCGTAAAGCGAAGGCAGGAGGAAGGGACGATTCACGTGGGGAACCGGGGGCGCGTCCGTTGTCGTCGTCACTTGTTCAACCTCTTGACCGCCAGACGTCGCGCGAGCGCCCACCCGATCGCGATGAGAAGTACGAGGTAAGCGACGTGGACAAGAGACAACCAGACCGGCTCGTCATAACCGTAGGAGAGCACTCTCGACAGTTCGGTTCCATGCCAGAGGGGTGAGATCCAGCCGATCCAGTGCAACCATACGGGCAAAGTCGAAAGCGGGAAGAACGTGCCGGAGAACAGCGTGAGCGGAATGACGCCGAACCGCATGATGTAGTTGAACTGGCCCTTGTCTTCCTCGAGCTTTGTCGCATAGGCCATGAGCATCGCGCCGAGGGCCATGCCCGTGAGCACGCCGACGACGATGACGAGCCATCCGTACGGACCGGGGATTGCGCCGAACAAGCGCATGAACAGGTAATAGACAACGCTTTGCGCGACCAATCGGACGATAACGGCGATCGTCACGCCGTTGATGATCTGGCCGCCCCGGATCGGCGCGGCGTTCATGGCAAAAAACGTGGGATTCCACTTGAACCCGAGCATGATCGGGTAGCTGAACTCTTCCGTCGCGGTCGTGAGGGCCGCGCTGCACAAAAGCGCGGGAGCCACGAACACGAGATAACTGACCTGGCCGCCGCCGCTGCCCATGTTGGCATCAATGAGCGTGGCGAGCCCCACGCCGAGCGCATACAGGTAGAGCAAGGGCGTGCCGATCCCCGTCGCGACCATAGTCTGCAGGTAGCCGCGCATGACCTTCAAGCGCGTTTCGGCGACATACCAGCTGCCCCACCGGCGCGGTTTGACTCCGCCCGCGAGCGCCTTCTCGCTCGGGCTTTGTTCGAGAAGCGCGACGCTCTCCCCGGGAAGCGGTGCGGCGGTCATTCGATGAGCGACCTTCCCGTCAATCGAAGGAAGACGTCTTCGAGGCTCGACCGCCGAACGAGCGACGTGAGCGGGTTGAGGCCCAATTCGTGCGCCTTCTGCAAGGCGGCGTCCCCGTTGTCGCTGTATACGAGAATACGGTCGGGCAGAACTTCGATGCGTTCGGCGAGCGACTCGAGTTTCGTCGCCGCGGCGGCGTTGCGATCCGAACCGAAACGGAGTTCGACCACTTCGCGCGTCGAATACTGCTTGATGAGCGACGCGGGCGAACCTTCCGCCATGATCGTGCCTTTATCGATCACGACGAGCCGGTCGCACAGCTGCTCCGCCTCGTCCATGTAGTGGGTGGTCAGCACAAGCGTCGTGCCTCGTTCCTTGAGGCGGAACAACCGATCCCACAGGATGTGCCGAGCCTGGGGGTCGAGGCCCGTCGTCGGCTCGTCGAGCATCATGATGCGCGGATTGTTGATGAGGGCGCGCGCGATCGTGAGGCGCCTCTTCATTCCGCCCGAGAGGTCGTCGACCCGCGCTTTCGCCTTCTCGGTGAGTTGCGCGAACTCGAGCAGTTCGTCGGCCTTAGGGCCGAGGTAGCTGTGCGGCAAGCCGAAGTAACGGCCGTACACGATGAGGTTGTCGCGCACTTTGAGTTCGGTGTCCAGATTGTCTTCCTGCGGAACAACGCCGAGTTGCGAACGAATTTCCGGACCGTACTGGTTCGGGTCGAGGCCGATCACGGACAGGTCGCCGGCCGTCCGCGTCGACACGGCGCCGATCATCCGCATCGTCGTGGACTTGCCCGCGCCATTGGGCCCGAGGAATCCGAATGACTCGCCTGAGGCGATCTCGAAGGAAATACCGTCGACCGCCGCAAAATCTTTGTATTTCTTCGTCAGTTCGGTCGCGGAAATGACTGGTGCTGGCACAAGACACCACTGTAGTGGCGGGCGCCGACAGCGAACCGACGCGCAAGGTAACGTCCTCATATCGGTACTGTGCCGCGGCATCCGAACCGGGTGTCAACCGAAGTTGACAGCTTGCGAATCGGTCAACTACGGTTGACAACATGGCCGGTGGCAAGCGCACGCTGAATGGCGAAGACGGGAACGACCCGCTCGCCGCCCTTCGCGCGGTCGCCGCGAATCGGCAGCGCCTCGCATCCGAGAATGTGGCATTGGACCGCGAACAAGCCGCGCTCGTGCGCAAAGCGCGAAATGCCGGATTCGGTTGGCAAATGATCGCAACTGCTCTCGGCGTCACTCGCCAGGCGGTGCACAAGAAGTACGGGCGCCGGTAGTGCCCGCCGATCACGAATCGAGAGAGAAAAACACCATGAGCACAACTGCCCAGGACCGCCGCGGAATGATGCGGCGTCGCGGCGAGGTAGGAGACGAGGGCCCGCGGGCCAGGTTCAGCCAGCTGCTGCCCTACCTCATGGAGCACAAGAAGGTGCTCGCCGTCGTGACCGTCCTCAGCATCCTCGGCGCCGCCGCCTCGCTCGCGCAACCGCTGCTCGTGAGCCAGGTGATCACGGTCGTCGAGAAAGGCGCCGGGCTCGGCGCTCTCGTGTGGGCTCTTGTCGGCCTCGTCGTGCTCACCGGGCTCATCTCCGGATACCAGCACTACTTGCTCCAGCGCACGGGAGAGGGCGTCGTTCTCTCGAGCCGCAAACGCCTCGTCGGTCGAATGCTGCGCCTCCCTATCAGCGAATTCGACACGCGCCGCACGGGTGACCTCGTCTCCCGCGTCGGCAGCGACACGACGCTTCTGAGGGCCGTGCTCACCCAGGGGCTCGTCGAGGCGATCGGCGGGTCGCTCACGTTCCTCGGCGCTCTGATCGCCATGCTCATCATCGACCCCGTGCTGCTGGGTCTCACGGTTCTCGTCGTCGCGGTGTCGGTCATCACGGTGACACTCCTTTCGGCGCGCATTCGCGTCGCGAGCCAGCAAGCGCAAAACCGCGTCGGCGACCTCGCTGCTTCGGTGGAGCGCGCGATCAGCGCCATCCGTACCGTGCGCGCCGCGAACGCCACGGACCGCGAAGTCGACGCCGTGGAGCAGGATGCGCTCGCTGCGTGGAAGATGGGCATCAAGGTCGCGAAGATCTCGGCGCTCGTCGTGCCGATTGCGGGCATAGCCCTGCAGGTCTCGTTCCTCGTCGTCCTCGGTGTCGGCGGATTCCGCGTCGCGAGCGGCGCGATCACGGTCGCCTCGCTCGTCGCGTTCATCCTGTTCCTGTTCCTCATGATCATGCCGCTCGGCCAGGCGTTCGGAGCCGTGACTTCCGTGAACGCCGCGCTCGGCGCGCTCGGCAGAATTCAGGAGATCATCGACCTGCCGGCCGAAGGGGAAGCGGATGCCGCGGTCGAGCTTTCGCGCGACATCCAATCGGACGCCGCCATCAGTTTCGAGGGAGTGTCGTTCGGGTACGCGGCAGCGCCGCTCACGGAAGAACCGATCACGGAGACGGCAATCGCTTCGTCCGCGAACGCTTCGTCCGCGAACGCTTCGTCCGCGAACGGGATCGTCCTCGACGGCGTGACCTTCTCGGCCGCGCGAGGCAAGCGCACGGCGCTCGTCGGACCATCCGGAGCGGGCAAGAGCACGATCCTCGCGCTCATCGAACGCTTCTACGACCCGGACTCAGGCGTCGTCAGATTCGGCGGGGTCGACATCCGGAGCCTCGACCGCGCAGAGTTGCGCTCGCAAATCGGCTACGTCGAGCAGGATGCGCCCGTGCTGGCTGGCAGCATCCGGCAGAATCTCACACTGGCCGCCGCGGCCGCGACGGACGAGCAGTGCGTCGCCGTGCTCCACGCCGTGAACCTCACGGAAGTGCTCGAACGCAACCCGCTCGGACTGGATGCGCCGGTCGGCGAAGACGGCGTCATGCTTTCCGGGGGCGAGCGCCAGCGGCTCGCGATCGCCCGGGCACTGCTCGCTGCGCCGCCGATCCTGCTGCTCGACGAATCGACTTCGAGCCTCGACGGCGTGAACGAGCAGTTGCTGCGCAAGGCGATCGACGCGGTCGCTGACAATCGCACGCTCATCGTGATAGCGCACCGGTTGTCGACGGTCGTCGACTCGGACCAGATTGTCGTGCTCGATCACGGTCGGATTGTCGGCGTCGGCACGCACGCCGAGCTCGTCGCGTCGACGCCGCTCTATAAGGAGTTGGCGCAGCACCAGCTTCTCGCCTAATGGCTTTCATCATTCAGGAGTGTGTGTGGCTGGTGGTGCAGAAGTGGCAAGCGCGGCAGCGCGGAATTCACTTCCGCACCACACCCTCCTGAATGATGAAAGCCAACTCGACGGGTCAGGCGAGCGCCCACATCGCGACGGCAGCCGCGGCCGCAACGTTCAGGGAATCGATACCGTGCCGCATGGGAATCTCCACGATCGAGTCCGCCGCCGCCAGAGCATCCGGAGTCAACCCTCCGCCCTCGGAGCCGAGCACGAGAGCCACGCGATCAGGCGGATGCTCGGCGAACTCGCGCAGGCCCACCGCGCCATCGGCGAGCGCGAGTGCCGCGATGTGGAATCCGGATGTCGCGAGAAGTTCGCGAGTCTCCTGCCACTCCCCCACGCGCGTCCACGGTACCTGCAGCACAGTGCCCATCGAAACGCGGATTGACCGTCGATAGAGGGGGTCGGAGCAGCGCGGCGTGACGAGCACGGCATCCGCACCGATCGCGGAAACGGACCGGAAAATCGCTCCCACATTCGTCGGGTCGGCGACGTTTTCGAGAACGACGATTCTGCGAGCGTTGGCGATTAGCCCGGCCGGGTCGAGGAGTCCGGGGCGTTCGATCGAGGCGATGAGTCCCCGGTGCAGCTCGTAGCCGGTCAATCGTGAAAGCAACTCGCCGGGTCCAGAAAAGATGGGAACGTCCGGCGCGACCATCGAGAGGGCAGACTCTACGGTGCCGCCGAGCGCGAGCACCGCCCGCACCCGATGGCCGGCACGAAGGGCGCGCTCCAGGACGAGTGTCGATTCGGCGATGTAGAGCCCGTGCGGTCCGCGACCGTTTTTGAGCAGCACATCCGTTGCATGGGCGAAGTCGGCGAGCCGAGGGTCGGACAGGTCGGAGATCTCGACGACCGGCATCCGCTACCGCCCGTAGCGTTCATTATTCAGGAGGTCGTGTGGCTGGTGATGCCATCTTTCCGAAAACGGGCAACGGAAAACCACACTCGCCACTTCTGTCACACCCCCTCCTGAATAATGAAAGTCAGAAACACTATTTGGGCTGCATGCGGATGGCGCCGTCGAGGCGGATGACCTCGCCGTTGAGCATCGCGTTTTCCACGATGTGCTTCACGAGTGCCGCGTACTCCTCGGGGCGTCCGAGACGCGACGGATGCGGCACTTGCGTGCCGAGCGAGTCGCGCGCCGCTTGAGGCAGCCCCGCGAGCATCGGAGTGTCGAACGTGCCCGGCGCGATCGTCATGACGCGGATGAAGCGCGCCGCGAGCTCGCGCGCAAGCGGCAGTGTCATTGCCGCGACGCCGCCCTTCGACGCCGAATACGCCGCTTGCCCGATTTGCCCGTCGAACGCGGCGACGGATGCAGTATTCACGATCACGCCGCGCTCCGACTCGCCCTGACCATCCCCGCCGATCGGCTCGGTCGCCGCCATCGCTTCCGCCGCGAGTCTGATCACGTTGAACGTGCCGATCAAATTCACCCGGATAACACGCTCGAAGTGGTCGAGCGGCTGCGGCCCCTCCTTGCCGAGAGCGCGCTCCGCGGTCGCGACGCCCGCGCAATTCACGACGACGCGCAAGGGCTTCGTCGCCATCGCGATCGCCGATCGCACGTGCTCTTCATTCGTGACGTCGGCGGGAGCGAAGGTCACGCCCTCGATGTCGGCCCCGCCGGAACTCGGCAAGTCGACGACGACGACCTCAGCGCCCGCATCCGCGAGCATTCTGGCGGTCGCGAGACCGAGCCCTGACGCGCCGCCCGTGACGAGCGCCGAGCATCCCGAAATCTGCATATTTTCGCCTTTCTGCGCGAACCTGTTAGAGCCGCTCGATGATCGTCGCGTTTGCCATACCGCCGCCTTCGCACATCGTCTGCAGGCCCCAGCGTCCGCCCGTAGCCTCAAGTTGGTTGACGAGGGTCGTGAGCAAGCGCGTGCCGGATGCGCCGAGCGGATGCCCGAGCGCGATCGCGCCGCCCCGCGGGTTGAGTTTGTCCGGGTCCGTATCGAACTCCTTCTGCCAGGCGAGCGGCACCGACGCGAACGCCTCGTTCACTTCGTAAGCATCCATGTCGCCGATCGTCATGCCGGCGCGCTCCAGCACCTTTTTCGTCGCGGGGATGATTCCCGTGAGCATGTAAAGCGGGTCGCTGCCGGTCACCGAGAACGCGTGGAATCGCGCGCGCGGTGCGAGCCCAAGCTGCGACGCGCGCTCAGCGCTCATGATGAGCGCGGCGGAGGCGCCATCCGTGAACGGGCTCGAGTTGCCGGGCGTGATGCTCCAGTCGATATCGGGGAAGCGTGCAGCGAGTTCGTCGGTGCGGAACGCCGGATTCAAACCAGCGAGACCCTCGACCGTCGTCGATTCGCGCACCGTCTCATCGATCGTGTGACCCTCCGTCGGCACGATCTCGGTAGCGAATGCGTCGCGCGCTTCGACGGCGAGCCGGTGCGATCGCGCGGAGAATTCGTCGAGCGCCGTGCGGTCGAACCCCCACTTCTTCGCGATGAGCTCCGCCGACACCCCCTGGTTCACGAGACCCTCGGGGTACCGTGCGCGCAGTTTCGTGCCGAAACGGTCCATCCCGATGTTGGAGGTCCCGAGCGGGATTCGGCTCATGGACTCCACGCCGCACGCAATCGCGATGTCGTATTGCCCCGTCATGACCCCTTGCGCGGCGAACATCGCGGCTTGCTGGCTCGAACCGCACTGGCGGTCGATCGTCGTTCCAGGAACGTGTTCGGGGAATCCCGCCGCGAGCGCCGCGTTGCGCGCGATGTTGTACGCCTGCTCTCCCACTTGGGATACGCATCCGGCGATCACGTCATCGATGAGGTCGGGGTCGAGGTCACTGCGCTGGACAAGCGTCTCGAGCAGGCCCGCGAGCAAGTCGACGGCGTGGATGCCGGAGAGCTGCCCGCCCGGCTTGCCCCGGCCGCTCGGGGTGCGGATGACGTCGACGATCACTGCTTCATGCATGATTCCGCCTTAGGTTGCCGGAGTTAAGGTGTACTTCGTCGACAGGTACTCGTGGATGCCTTCGAAGCCGCCCTCGCGTCCGAGTCCGGATTGCTTGACCCCTCCGAACGGTGCTGCCGCGTTCGAGGCGACCCCGACGTTGAGGCCCATCATGCCGGTGTCGATCGCGTCGATCATCCGCTGGCCGCGCGCAAGGTCTTGCGTGTAGACGTATCCGATGAGACCGTATTCCGTCGCATTGGCCATCGCCACGGCATCCGCTTCATTCTTGAAGGATGCGATCGAGAGCACCGGTCCGAAGATTTCCTCGGTGAGGATGTCGCTGCCGGGCTGCACATCGCTGATTACGGTGGGCTCGAAAAATGTGCCGTCGCCTTCGATCGCCGAGCCTCCCGTGTGCACGGTCGCCCCGCGCTTCACGGCATCCGCCACGAGTTCGCCGACCTTCGCGACGGCTTTCGCGTCGATGAGCGGGCCGATCGTCACGCCATCCTCGGTGCCGCGGCCGATTTTGAAGGCTTTCACGCGTTCGGTGACCCGTCGAGCGAACTCCTGCACCACTGACTCCTGAATAATGAAACGATTGCCCGCGGTGCAGGCCTGGCCGATGTTGCGGAACTTCGCGATCATTGCGCCGTCGACCGCCTTGTCGAGATCGGCGTCCTCGAAAACGACGAACGGCGCGTTGCCGCCGAGCTCCATCGAGGTGCGCAGCACGCCATCCGCCGCTTGCTTGAGGAGCGCGACGCCCACGGGGGTCGAACCCGTGAAGCTCAGCTTGCGCAAGCGGGAGTCGGCGAAGATCGGCTTCGACACGGCACTCGACGACGAGGTCGTGAGCACGTTCACGACTCCAGCCGGAAGGCCGGCCTCCTCGAGCAGCTTCACGAATGCGAGCGTCGTGAGGGGCGTGAGCGCGGCGGGCTTCACGACGACCGTGCAGCCCGCGGCGAGGGCCGGTGCGATCTTGCGCGTCGCCATCGCGAGCGGGAAGTTCCACGGGGTGATGAGGTAGCACGGGCCCACCGGGCGCTGCGTCACGATCATCGTGCCCGTGCCCTCGGGGTTCGAACCGTACCGGCCCTGGATGCGCACGGCCTCCTCGCTGAACCAGCGCAGGAACTCTCCGCCGTACTTCACTTCGCCCATCGAC
>JAHBST010000042.1 GCA_019638975.1 Cryobacterium sp. | reverse complement strand
AACCGGAGTCGCCACGCCAGCCGCTTCGAGAGTCGACTTCGCCTTGTCCGCATCCGGACCGCCGCTTCCGTTGCCGTACAGGTCCTTGAGAACCTGGGTGGCACCGGTCAGACCGGCCGGAACGTAGGAGTACAGCGGCAGGTAGGTGCCCTTGTAAACCTGGTTCGCGATCGCTTCGCGGTCGATGAGGTCGGCGACTGCCTGGCGAACGGCGAGCGACTTGGCTGCGTCAGCATCCTTCGTCTTGGCGCCGAACGGCATGGTGTTGAAGTTGAACACGATGTAGCGAATCTCGCCACCCGGTCCCTTGTGGACGACGACCTTGTCGTTGTTCGAGAGGCTGTCGATGTCGGTCGCAGACAGGCTGCGGGTTGCGACGTCGATGTTGCCCTCTTGAACGTCCAGCTTCATGTTCGACTGGTCCGCGTAGTACTTGAGGTTGATCGTTGCGGTCTTCGGCTTGCCGAGGAGTCCCTGGTATCCGTCATAGGCCTTGAACTGGACAAGCTCGTTGAACTTGTAGCTCGAGATCACGTACGGGCCGGCAAACGCGTTGGCCTTCACGATGTCCGCGTCCGTCGTCAGTGCATCGGGAGAGAAGACCTCTTCATCGACGATCGGCGCTGCCGGACTCGACAGGATCTGGGGCCAGATCTGGTCGTTGGCCGCCTTGAGGTGGAAGACGACGGTCAGGTCGTCCGTGACCTCAGTGCTGTCCAGGTTGTAGAGGAGCGTGGACGGTCCGTTGTCCGCGGCAATCTTGAGCTGGCGGTCGAAGCTGAACTTCACGTCCGACGCGGTCAGGTCGTGGCCGTTTGCCCACTTGAGGCCCGGCTTGAGCTTGACGGTGTATTCGGTCGGCGAAGTGAAGCCGGCGGATGCCGCAATGTCCGGGTGCACGTCAGAGCTACCGGGGTTGGAGTTCATCAGGAACGGGAACACGTTGTTCATGATGAAGAACGAGCCGTTGTCGTACGAACCAGCGGGGTCGAGCGTTGTGACCTTGTCGGTCGTGCCGATCGTGATCGTGCTTGACGCACCGTTGTCGCCGGAGTTGCCTCCCGCGGCACAGCCGCTGAGCGCCAGTGCAGCAACGGCAACGCCGCTCAGCACGGCCAGCGACCGCTTTCGGATCGTGGATGCGGATGTCATATCCGGATACCTCTCTCTGTTGTGAGAAACCGCCGACGCCAAGGTTGACGTCGGCGGGGATAGTTACCGAAGCGCGCAGGCGAGCGCACCACGGGTCGTATGCATACCCCTTGATAACACGAATTCACCTCGCGGCGAACGCCGAGCGGAACATTGGGGCCTAATGTTTATTGTTCTGCAACCTAATCCCCGATCAGTTCGCGTCGTTCCGACTCGACTCGGACCAATTCCCGCTGGAGTTCGCGATAGCGTTCCGGTTCGGCGACAGGATCGGCGCGCTGGAGACGCCCGAGCAATTCGGCCTTCCTGGCCAGAAGGTCACGGCTGATCAAAGCCGCGACGACTCCGCGACAATAGATCGACAATTCTCTCCCCTCCTTTTCCGGAAGCGGCGCTACGACGAGCTGGCTGACGACTCCGGCAAACCCGGGGGGAACTTCCTCCGATACTCGCTCGACCCAATTCGGCCCCGTGAACGCGTCCATGCTCGCGACGATTCCGTCGCGCACGACGGCGAGCGTCGTGTTGGTGAAAGCGACGCCGCCGATGCGCATTCCGAGTTCGCGCCCCACGGCATCCGGTTGCTGCAGGACGGCCATGAGCGCGTCGCGCTCAAGCCGCGTCACCGGATCGGTCGGCAAATGCGTGATGGATGGACCGGGTTCGGATGCGCCTTCCGACGTCGAACCCGGATCGGTGCTCGACGCGCGGCCGCCGGCAATCGAATCGTCGAACCGCCCGCGGTCTCCCCGGAGTTCGCCCGATCCGGATGCGGGTTGTTTAGTGCGGGACGCACCGGACACCGCGCGAACGACTTCCTGCGGATCGACGCCGATCCAACCCGCCACATTCCGGATATAGCCGCTGTGCATTGCCGGGTCCCGGATGCCGGCGACGACCGGTGCGGCGGCCCTCAACGCGCCCACACGGCCCTCCACCGTCTCCAGATCGAAGTCCGACAGCACGCGGCGGATCATGAACTCGAACATCGGTTTGCGTTCATCCACGAGTCGACGGATCGCGTCGTCGCCTTTCGCGAGCCGAAGGTCGCAAGGGTCGAGGCCGTCCGGCGCCACGGCGACATAGGTTTGCGCTGCGAAGCGCTGCTCCTCCGCGAACGCCCGGCTCGCGGCCTTCTGGCCCGCGTCATCCGGGTCGAACGTGAATATCACCTCGCCGAGACCGTGTGAATCCGAATTGTCGACATCGCCGAGGACCCGGCGAATGACCTTGATATGGTCGACGCCGAACGCCGTTCCGCACGTCGCGACCGCGGTCGTCACTCCCGCGAGATGGCAGGCCATGACATCCGTATAGCCCTCGACGACGACGACGCGCTTGCTCCGGGAAATGTCGCGCTTGGCCAGATCGAGCCCATAGAGCACCTGGGACTTGTGGTAGACGGGCGTCTCGGGCGTATTCAGGTACTTCGGCCCTTGATCGTCGTCAAGCAGTTTTCGAGCACCGAACCCGAGCGTTTGCCCCGTGGTGTCGCGAATGGGCCACACGAGCCGCCCGCGGAAGCGATCGTAGGTCCCGCGGTCTCCCTGGCCGACGAGGCCCGAGGCGAGCAATTCCTCGTCGGTGAAGCCGAGAGCGAGTAAGTGCGAACTCAGCGCGTCGTAGCTTTTCGGCGCGAACCCCACCCCGAAATGTGCAGCCGCCGCCGCATCGAACCCTCGCGTTCCGAGAAATGCGCGACCGGGCTCGGCGCCCGCCGTCGAGAGTTGCGCTTCGAAGAAATCCGATGCCGCCTGGTTGGCGGCGAGCAATCGAGCGCGATTTCCGCGATCCGCAGTCGCCGCACCGCCATCCTCGTAGTGGAGT
Organism: Cryobacterium sp.; assembly: GCA_019638975.1. GTDB lineage: Bacteria > Actinomycetota > Actinomycetes > Actinomycetales > Microbacteriaceae > Terrimesophilobacter. The sequence continues at coordinate 13,210 of JAHBST010000042.1, read as the reverse complement.
TCGATGCCGACTCGCGCCGCCATCCGCTCGACCGCTTCGCTGAAGGTCACGTGATCCATTTTTTGGAGGAACGTGAACACATCGCCGTCCTCGCCGCACCCGAAACAGTGGTATCGACCGGCCTGCTGCCGCACGTGGAAGCTCGGGCTTCGTTCGTCGTGGAACGGGCACAATCCCTTGAGCGAGCCCACGCCGGCGCTCTTGAGTGTGACGTAGTCGCCCACAATGTCGGCGATATTGATCCGCGACCGGACTTCGTCGATGTCGCTTCTGCGGATCAGGCCTGCCATGCCTAGATTCTAGGTGCGGTGCTCGACGCCCGCCCGGCCACGGACGCGGCGGCAGCGGGCGTCGTCGCAAGAGCGTCGTGCCAGGCGTTCGCGGATTGGTCCGTCAGGCTCGCCACCTGATCGACGACCGCTCGCTTTCGCGCGGAGTCGTCGGTCGCCGCGCGCCAGTCGGCGGCGAATCCCGGATCGAGGGCATCGGCGCCGCGATCGAAAAGCGCATCGGCGAGTTCGACGATCGTGTCCCGCTGTTGGGCGTAAATGGGCTTCCGCGAGTTCGTCGACATGACATTCGCTGCCACGATTCCCTTGAGGACCGCGATTTCGGCGCGCGTTTCCCGCGGCACGACGACGTCGGCACCGAAACGGGTGAGCGACATTTCATCGTGCGCGGCGAGCGTCGCGTGCGTTGCAATCCCCGCGAACCGGCCGATGAGCTGGCTTGTGAGGTTCTTGAGCCTGCCTTGCGCCGCGCGCGTGCCATCGAATTCGTCGATCCATGACTCGAGGGAATCGAGTCGATCGAACGCGGCGATGAGTTCATCGTGGTCGAGCTCGCCGCCGATCCACGCGAACATCGAATCGACGAGTTCGTCGTGGTTGACGCGGGAACCCAGCGCAGGAACGTCGATGTATCCGCCGACGATCGCATCCTCGAAATCGTGCACCGAGTATGCGATGTCGTCTGAAAGGTCCATCACTTGCGCTTCGATGCAAAGCTTTCGAATCGGGGCTCCATCCCGAAGCCAGTGGAATGCAGCCGTGTCATCGAGATAAAAGCCGAACTTCGCGCGGCCGGAGGGATCCCCGACAGCGCTCTCGGACGGCCACGGATACTTGCAGCTCGCGTCGAGGCTCGCTCGCGTCAGATTGAGTCCGTAGGAACGGCCGTCCGGACCGAACACTTTAGGCTCGATTCTCGTGAGGAGCCTCAGGGTTTGCGCATTCCCTTCGAAACCGCCGATGTCGGCACTCCACGCGTTGAGGGCTCGCTCGCCGTTGTGGCCGAAAGGCGGATGCCCGAGGTCGTGGGCGAGGCACGCGGTGTCGACGACATCCGGATCGAGACCGAGGCTCGACGCGAGTTCGCGCCCGACTTGAGCGACCTCGAGCGAATGGGTGAGGCGATTGCGGGCGTTGTCGACTCCTGCTGTCGGGCTCAGCACCTGAGTCTTCGCGGCGAGCCTGCGCAAGGCGCTCGAGTGCAGAACTCGCGCTCGGTCCCGAGCGAAATCGCTGCGACGGTTCGAGTGCACTTCGGGAAGCCACCGCGCACGGTCGTGATCGGTGTATCCGCCCTGGACCGCCGCGATTCCCGAGTCAGCCACGATCGTCAACCACCGGTCGTGTCCGCTTCACCTTCGCTGAGCTCGCTGCGGTGGGAATCGGCCAACTCGCGGCTCGCGAGCCAGCCCTCGGGAAGAACAGTGCGCTTGGGATGCCCGGCGCGCCCTCGCGGCCCCTCGGCGTCCTCGCCCGGATACGGTTCAGACCAATCGAGTTGACCGAGCAAGTCGTCCAATTGCTGCATACTCTCGACGCGAGCGAGAGCGGAGCGCAGTTCGCTGCCGACCGGATAGCCCTTGAAGTACCAGGAGACGTGCTTTCGGATGTCGCGGCACGCCCACTCTTCGCCGTTCTGGTCGGCCGTCGCAAAGAATTCGGCGAGAAGCTCGGTGTGACGGCGGATGGTCGCCGCTACGACGCCGAGCGTCGGCCGCGCTTGCCTTTGCGCTGCCTCTTCCGTCGAAAGTTCGCCGCTGCGCACCGTGAAGGCCGCGACGAGGTCTCCGAAGAGCCACGGCCGACCGAGGCATCCGCGGCCGACGACGACGCCGTCGCATCCCGTTTCCTCGATCATGCGGATCGCATCCGCGCCGCTCCAGATGTCGCCGTTGCCGAGCACCGGAACATCGGTGATCGCATCTTTGAGTCGGGCGATTGCGGACCAGTCGGCCTGGCCGCTGTAGAACTCGGATGCCGTGCGGGCGTGCAGCGCGATGCTCGCGGCTCCGGCTCCCGCCGCAATGCGCCCCGCTTCGAGATACGTGAGGTGATCGCTGTCGATGCCTTTGCGCATCTTGACGGTCACCGGCACGGTGCCGCCTGCCGTGACCGCCGCCTCCACGATGTCGCGGAACAAGTCGAGTTTCCACGGGAGGGCGGCCCCGCCCCCTTTGCGGGTGACCTTGGGCACAGGGCATCCGAAGTTCAGGTCGATGTGGTCGGCGCGATCTTCGGCGACGAGCATCGTGACGGCCTCGGCCATCGTTTTCGGATCGACGCCGTAGAGCTGGATGCTGCGCGGCGTCTCCGACTCGTGGTGCCGGATGAGGCGCATCGTCTTCTCGCCGCGCTCGACGAGGGCCCGGCTCGTGATCATTTCGCTCACATACAAACCGGCGCCGAACTCGCGGCACAACCGCCGGAACGCGGTGTTCGTGATTCCCGCCATCGGGGCGAGCACGACCGGCACCTCGAGCGCGATCGGCCCGAGCTGTAGCGTTGGAGTTGCGGTGGCGAGAGAAGTCATCGACTCGATTCTCCCAGATGCGTGGCTCACGCCGCGTCCGGGGCCAACTTCGCAGTGCGGGAGCCCGCCAGGGCCTTCAATTCCAGAGCACGAAACGCGAAGCGGGCCGCGGCCCGCAATCGCAGCTTGACGCCGGCGGCCACTCGCACGTGTCGTCGACGCACACTGCGGCATCCTTCGTCGGAATCATTGTCAGCGGGCTTTTCGGATGGTCGGTCACGCTGCTTCCTCATTCTCTTCGCGAACCTGCCGGAGCGCGGTCGCGAACGTCGCCGCCTCCTGGGCTCCCGATATTCCATACTTTCCGTCGATCACAAAGAACGGCACACCCTGGATGCCGTACTCCTGCGCGAGCGCGACATCCGCCTTCACCGCGGGCAGGAACTCATGGGACTCGAGCGCGCGCACGACGTCGGCGCGGTCGAAGCCCAGCTCGGCGGCGATTTCGGCGAGATCCTCGATGCGGCCGACGTGCTCGCCGTTGACGAAGTACGCCTTCAAAAGGCGCTCCTTCATCTCGATCTGCCGGCCCTTCGACTTCGCGTAGTGGAGCAGTTCGTGCGCCTTCACGGTGTTCGTTTGGTGCACCGAGTCGTAGTCGTATTCGAGACCGACCTGCGCGGCGATTCCGGTGACACGCTCGAGCATCTCCCCCACCTGGTCGAGCGACAGGCCCTTGCGCTGGGCCAGATAGTCGGCCGGAGTGCCGTCGAAGTCGACCGGCGTATCCGGCGCGAGCTCGAACGAGTGGTACTCCACTTCGACCTCACCGCCGAAATCGGCAACTCCCGCCTCGAACTTGCGCTTGCCGATATAGCACCACGGGCACTGCACGTCGGACCAGATGTCGACCTTGATTGCTTCACTCACTTCCGTCACAACCGTGCGCCGATGGTCGGAATTCCCGACGTCAGCCAGCAATTTTCCTTGGTCCTCCCGCTGGAAAATCAGCGGCGGCTCGCAACGGCTATGCGCCGAGGAGCTGCTCCGCGAGGTAGCCCTGCAAACGGTCGAGCGAGATGCGCTCTTGCGCCATCGAGTCGCGCTCTCGAACGGTCACTGCCTTGTCCTCGAGAGTGTCGAAATCGACCGTGATCGCAAACGGCGTACCGATTTCATCCTGACGGCGGTAGCGCCGCCCGATCGCACCGGCGTCGTCGAAGTCGATGTTCCAGAATTTGCGCAGATCCGCCGCGAGCTGCTTCGCGATCGGCGAAAGTTCGTCGTTCCGGGACAGCGGCAAGACCGCGGCTTTGACAGGCGCGAGGCGGCGATCGAGCCGCAGAACAGTGCGCTTGTCGACGCCGCCTTTCGTATTCGGTGCTTCGTCTTCGTGGTACGCATCGACGAGGAACGCCATCATGGATCGCGTCAATCCCACCGCGGGTTCGATCACGAACGGCGTCCATCGCTCATTCTTCGTCTGGTCGAAGAAGGACAAATCAGTTCCGGAATGCTCGCTGTGGGTCGTCAAATCGAAGTTCGTACGGTTCGCGACGCCTTCGAGTTCACCCCATTCGCTTCCCTGGAACCGGAAGCGGTACTCGAGGTCGACCGTGCGCTTCGAGTAGTGGGAAAGTTTCTCCTTCGGGTGTTCGTACAAGCGAAGGTTGTCGCGATTCATGCCGAGATCCACGTACCAATTGACGCGCTCGTCGATCCAGTACTGGTGCCATTCCTCATCCGAACCCGGCTCAACGAAGAACTCCATCTCCATTTGCTCGAACTCTCGCGTGCGGAAGATGAAATTGCCCGGCGTGATCTCGTTGCGGAAACTCTTGCCCACTTGCGCGATCCCGAACGGAGGTTTCATACGGGACGCCCCGATGACGTTGTTGAAGTTCACGAAAATGCCTTGCGCCGTCTCCGGCCGCAAATAGTGCAGGCCGCTTTCCTCCTCAACAGGGCCGAGGTAGGTCTTGAGCATCATCTGGAAATCGCGCGGTTCCGTCCACTGACCGCGCGTTCCGCAATTCGGGCACACGATGTCGGCGAGGCCGTTCTCGGGAGCGCGACCCTTCTTCTCTTCGTACGCTTCCTCGAGGTGGTCGGCACGGAAGCGGCGATGGCAATGCAGGCACTCGGTGAGTGGGTCTGTGAACGCTCCGACGTGGCCGGATGCCACCCACACTTGCCGGGGTTGGATGATCGCCGAGTCGAGTCCGACGATGTCGTCGCGCGACGTGACCATCGCCTTCCACCACTGGCGCTTGATGTTCTCCTTGAGTTCGACGCCGAGAGGTCCGTAATCCCACGCCGAGCGGGAGCCGCCGTAAATCTCCCCCGCCTGGAACACGAACCCCCGGCGCTTCGCGAGAGAGATGACGGCATCGAGCGGGGAGGCGGTGGCCACGAGTGAGTCTCCAGAGGTCTTACCGGGCGCGCGGCTCGCGTCCGGTCGGCAGTGATCCTCCAGTTTAGGGCCGGGCGACACCGCCAGGATGCCGAATGGTTGACGAGCGCCCGCGGCCGGATGACTACCTCAGCGCTTTCGCGACCGCCTCGATATCACTCTCGTCGTTCCACAAATGAATGGATGCCCGCAGCCGTCCTGCGCGCCCCGACACCGTGATGCCCGCCGCGACGAGTTTCGCCATGTCTTTCTGGTCGGCATCCGCCCACGTCACGATGGGCTGGTGTTGCTGCGGGATCTCGAGCGCGTCGCACAGCGAATCACCGAGATAGCTCGTGAACGCCCACACTTCGTTCATGTCGAGACCGGAGAACATCGCGAGAGCCGGCTCGGCACCCACCCACGCGGGCCATGCCGGGGACACATCGAAACGCCGCGCCGAAGGGGCGAGAGCCATCGCGGGGCCGTAGCACGAGCCCCACACGTCGTCGCCCGCATACCAGCCCGCCTGAATCGGCGTGAGCACGGCCTGGAAGCGCTCGCTCACCGTCATGAACGCAACTCCGCGCGGCGAACACAACCACTTGTAGGCGTGGCACAGCGTCGCGTCGAACATCGAGGCATCCGCCGGGTAGACGCCTGCCGCTTGCGTGAGGTCGCACACCGTGAACGTCCCGTGCGCGGCGGCCGCGGCCGCGATCGCGGCAGCATCGGCGATTCGTCCCGTCGCCGACTGAGCGAGCGAAAACACGACGAGCCAGGTGTCGTCGGTGATGGATGCCGCGACGTCGTCGAGCGGGACGGCACGAACGCGAATCCCCTTCCGCTGCAGGAACGGGAACATGATCGAGCTGAAGTCGCCGTCGACGCACACCACTTCGGCGCCCTCCGGAACCGCCGCCGCGAATACGCTCGCCATGACTGAGGTCTGCGAACCCGTCGCTACTCGATCGACGCCCACACCCACGAGTTTCGCGTAGTGCGCTCGAGTGTTTTCGTGAATGGCATCATAGTCGACGGGATCGCGGCGTCCGGATGCCCACAAGTCGATATCGGCGAGCTGCGCTTCGACCGTCGCCACCGTGGGCAGACCGATGGAAGCGACCGCGAGGTATCCGCGGACAGCATCCGGCCGAAACTGATCGATCGCCTTCGTGAGCGCAGGGGAAAGGGTGCGGCTTGTGGCCGCTGCTGCTGAAGTCATAACTCAATCCTGCCTCTGCCGGAGGCTCGAGACGTCCGTCTTCGTGCTGCTTTCTTGCAACGTTTCCGTGACCTAAGGCGATTTCTTGCGCCCTACAGGGCCGGTGCATCCTGTGCGCCGCCGAACCTGCGGTTTCGAGCCGCAAACACCTCCACCGCATTCCACAGATCCGTGCGCGTGAAATCCGGCCACAAAGTGTCGAGGAACACCATTTCCGCGTACGCGCTTTGCCACAGCATGAAATTGCTCGTGCGCTGCTCTCCCGAACTTCGAACGAAGAGGTCCACGTCGGGAAGATCCGGCGCATAGAGGTGCCTTTGGATGCTGCGCTCCGTGATGCCAGCCGGCGTGAGCCTTCCCGCTGCGATTTCGCTCGCAAGCTCGCGGACGGCATCCGTGATCTCCCCGCGCCCACCGTAATTGACGCACATCGTGAGTGTGAGCACGGTATTGCGCGCCGTGAGCTTTTCTGCGAATTGAAGCTCCTTGATGACGGAACCCCACAAGCGCGGTTTGCGTCCAGCCCAGCGGATGCGCACACCCCAGTCGTTCAACTGGTCGCGGCGGCGATGAAGCACGGATCGATTGAACCCCATGAGAAAACGCACTTCGTCGGGCGAGCGTTTCCAGTTCTCCGTGGAGAACGCGTAGACGCTCAAATGCTTCACGCCGATCTGGATGGCACCCGCGACGACATCCAAAAGCGACGCCTCGCCTGCCCGGTGCCCCTCGATGCGAGTGAGCCCGCGAGCGTTCGCCCAACGGCCGTTGCCATCCATGACGAGAGCGACATGATTCGGCACCACGGATGCCGGCAACGCGGGCGGGTAGACGCCCGTCCAGTCGACGGGGCGGAAGTCGACGGCATCCTTGTGCGTTTTCACCGTCACACCGGTGCCCTCCGCTCGACGTGCTGCAGCGAGCGCAGGCTGCGTTCCAAATGAAACTGCGCGTAGGCCGCCACGATGCCGCTCGCCTGGCCTCGCGCCCGGTCACTCGCGGCCTCGGCGTGATCCCAGTCCCCGGAGAGCAGCGCTGACAGCAATTCGAGAGTGTGCGAATCGAGCCGCGGAGTGCCGGGCGGCGCTACGTCATCGGCCACGACTCCGCCCAATTGGACGACGAAAGCGGTGTGCGGGCCGGGTGCACCTGTGACCGCGCAATCGAAGAAACTCGGCGCCCATCCGGCAATTGCGAGGGAACGTAAGAGGAACGAATCGAGTGTGATGCTCGCCCCATGCTCGCGGCGAGCGAGCGACCTGAGCGCGCCGACGAGGAGGAGGTATTGCTGCAGCGACCCGGAATCATCCGTGATCTTGTCGGCAGTCTCGACCATGACATTCGCCGCCGTGTAGCTCGCATAATCGCCCATGATCTCGGCGCCGTACGCGCCGACGGACACTGCCTGAGTGACGATGTCGAGACTGCGGCCCTCGTAGAATTGCGCGTCGACGACCATGAACGGCTCGAGCCGTGAACCGAACTTCGACCCCGTGCGTCTCACGCCTTTCGCGACTGCGCGAATCTTGCCGTGCTGGCGCCCCAGCATCGTCACGATGCGGTCGGCTTCACCCAGTTTGTGGGTGCGCAGCACGACGGCTTCGTCACGATAGAGGGGCATCCACCAATTATCGGCGCAGAGTTCGCGAAAGTGCTCGCATCGGTCGGTCGGTCGGCCAATGCACAAGAATGACTACGTGAGCCAGAATCGAACGACGCCCGCGCGGATGCCGGAGCGAGTGAATTCCACCGACCGGGCCGCACTCGAATTGCTGCTGCGCGAAACCTCGGTCGGGCATTTCGGCTTTGTCGAGGATGATCGACCGGTCGTCATGCCTATCGCGTTCGCGCTCGAGGGCTCCAGTCTGCTGTTGCACGGGTCGACCGGATCCTGGTGGTTGCGTCGCCTGGCGACAGGCATCCCCGTCACCGCCGCCGTGACGGCCGTCGACGGTCTCGTCTTCGCGCGGTCCGCTTTCGAATCGTCTATGCGATACCGCAGCGCCGTTCTGTTCGGTTCGTGCACTCGGCTGGACGGCGACGACAAACTCGCGGCGCTCGACCTCGTCACGGATGCGCTTCTGCCCGGGCGGCGGGGAGAGATCCGCGCCCACAATCGCAAGGAGCTCGCCGCGACGATGGTGCTGCGGATGCGCATCGACGAGTGGACGTTCAAGAACTCGACGCAGTGGCCGGAAGACCCCGACGAGGACGTCGCCGGGGACAGCTGGGCCGGAGTGCTGCCGATTGACACCACTTACGGCGAGCCGCTCGACGCTCCCGACTTGCGCGGCGGCATTCCGGTGTCACCGGCAGTCCTGAAACTGCAGGGTCGGCACCGCACGAGCTCCGTCTAAACGACCACCAACTCGCGATCCTCGGCCGGCATCCGGACCGCGCGATTGACGGCCGACACGACGGCTTTGAGGCTCGCCGTGGAAATGTCGGCGTCGATGCCGACCCCCCACAAGCGCTTGTCGCCGACCTGGCACTCGACATACGCGGCGGCGAGCGCATCGCCGCCGGCGCCGAGAGCGTGCTCGACATAGTCGTACACTTTCACCTCGATCCCCTCGTGGCGCAAGACGTCGAGGAACGCATCGACCGGTCCGTTGCCGGTGCCGTTCGCCTCGACCATGTCCTCTCCGACGCGGATTTCCGCGAAGAGCGACACGACGCCCGACATGTCGCTTTCCGTCCGCGTTCTCGTGAGCTCGAAGCGGCCCCACTTGTCGTCGGCCGCGGCGGCCGGAAGATATTCGTCGGTGAAGATGTCCCAAATCTGGGCGCTGGAAACTTCACCGCCCTCGGCATCCGTCTTCGCTTGCACGACGCCGCTGAACTCGATTTGCAACTTGCGCGGAAGGTCGAGAGCGTGGTCGGCCTTCAAGAGGTAAGCCACTCCCCCCTTGCCCGACTGGGAATTGACCCGGATGACCGCTTCGTAGCTGCGGCCGAGATCTCTCGGGTCCACGGGCAGGTACGGTACGGCCCAGTCGAGTTCGTCGACCGACTTGCCTTGGGCTGCGGCATCCGCCGACATCGCCTCGAAGCCTTTCTTGATGGCGTCCTGGTGGGAACCGCTGAAAGCCGTGTAGACGAGGTCGCCGGCCCACGGGCTGCGTTCGTGCACGGGCAGCTGGTTGCAATATTCGGCGATGCGTTTCACATCGTCGAGATCGCTGAAGTCGATTTGAGGGTCGATGCCTTGCGTGAACAGGTTGATCCCGAGTGCGACGATGTCGACATTGCCCGTGCGCTCCCCGTTGCCGAACAGGCAGCCTTCGATGCGGTCGGCGCCCGCCATGTAACCGAGCTCGGCGGCGGCGATCGCCGTCCCCCGGTCATTGTGCGGGTGCAGGCTCAGGATGACGTTTTCGCGGTGATTGAGGTGACGGCTCATCCACTCGATCGAATCCGCGTAGACGTTGGGCGTCGCCATCTCGACCGTCGCGGGCAAGTTGATGATGACGTTGCGTTCGGGAGTCGGTTCGAACACCTCGAGCACTTGGTTGCACACGTCGACCGCGAACTCGAGCTCGGTGCCCGTGTAGCTCTCCGGCGAATACTCGTAGTAGATGTCTACACCCGGCGCTCGCGACTCCGCCGCTTTGCACATGCGCGCACCGTTGACCGCAATGTCGACGATCCCCTGCCGATCGGTGCGAAACACGACATCGCGCTGCAGGATGCTCGTCGAGTTGTACAAATGCACGATCGCTTGCTTCGCGCCGGCGATGGAGTCATAGGTCCGATTGATGAGTTCTTCGCGCGCTTGCGTGAGCACCTGGATGGTGACGTCATCCGGGATGAGGTTCTCGTCGATGAGTTTGCGCACGAAATCGAAATCGGTCTGGCTCGCGGACGGGAAGCCGACCTCGATCTCCTTGTAGCCCATGCGCACGAGCAGATCGAACATGATCTGTTTGCGCTCGGGGCTCATGGGATCGATGAGGGCCTGGTTGCCGTCCCGAAGGTCGACGGCGCACCAGCGCGGTGCTTTCGTAATGCGTCGGGAAGGCCACTGGCGATCGGGAAGTTCGACGGCGAAGGTCTCGTGATACGGGCGGTACTTGTGAATCGGCATTGCCGAAGGCGATTGTGTGTTCTTCATGGTCTGTGCTCTCTCGCGGAATGAGGTGGGCCAGCCAACGACGCTGTGTTAAATCAGCAGAAGCCGCGACGAGGTGGGACCCGAGCTAGGTCTCGTCGCGGCAGCTAAGAAGCAGCGAGCGGAACAACACAAAGTCAGGGTAGCACTGCGGAGCCGCGCGCGTCGTATCGGTCGTTCCCCTCAGGACATCGAGTGCGTCACGTGCTCGGCGCTAAAAGCCGAGTCGACCGAGTTGTTTCGCATCGCGCTGCCAGTCCTTGGCAACCTTCACGCGCAACGAAAGGAAGACCTGTTTGCCGACGAGCGGCTCGATCGAGGCGCGGGCTCGCGCGCCCACCTCGGAGAGCCGACTGCCCTTGTGGCCGATGATGATGCCCTTCTGGCTGTCTCGCTCGACCCACAGGTTTGCGTAAATTTCGAGCAAGTCCTTGTCGTCGCGGTCCACGAGATCATCGACCGTGACGGCGATGGAGTGCGGCAACTCATCCGAAACGCCCTCAAGAGCGGCTTCGCGAATGAGTTCGGCAATGCGCGCCTCACGGTCTTCCTCAGTGACCGTCTCCTCGGGGTAGAGCGGCTCGGACTCGGGCAGCAAAGCGACAAGTTCTGCCGCAAGGATCTCGAGTTGCATCCCCGTGAGCGCGGATACGGGGATGATCGCCGCCCACTCGCGCAGCCGGCTCACGGCAAGGAGCTGCTCGGCGACGGCCGTCTTCGAGGCGAGGTCCACTTTGGTGACGATCGCGACTTTCGTCGCCCCGGGATACTGGTCCAATTGCTCGTTGATGAACCTGTCGCCGGGCCCCAGCTTCTCGTTCGCGGGAATGCACAAGCACATCACGTCGACATCCGCGAGAGTCGACTGCACGACATCGTTCAACCGCTCGCCGAGAAGAGTGCGCGGGCGGTGCATTCCCGGAGTGTCGACGAGGATGAGCTGGCCGTCGGTCCGATGGACGATGCCCCGGATCGCGCGGCGCGTCGTTTGGGGCTTGCTGCTCGTAATCGCCACTTTCTCGCCGACGAGCGCATTGGTCAAGGTCGATTTGCCGACGTTGGGGCGGCCCACGAAGGTGACGAATCCTGCCCGAAATCGTTCCGTCACGACGCCGGCTCCTGGTCGGCGACCGGAACGTCGAGCGGAGTGGAGGGATCGCGCTCGACGATCACGGTCCTCAATTTGCGGCCGCGACCCTCGGTGCGTTCTGCCGTCAGTACGAGCCCGGCGACATGCGCTTGAGATCCGGTCGTCGCAATCCTGCCCAAAGCCTTCGTGAGGAGCCCGCCGACCGTGTCGACGTCGTCGTCGTCGAGATCCAGTCCGAAGAGCTCGCCCAGCTCATCGACGGGAAGCCTCGCGCTCACTCGAAATCGGCCGTCGCCCAAATCTGCGGCCACGACGACCTCGCGATCGTACTCGTCCGAAATGTCGCCGACGAGTTCTTCGATGATGTCCTCGAGACTCACGAGCCCGGCGATCCCGCCGTATTCGTCGACCACCATGGCGAGGTGGTTCGACTCCAATTGCATTTGGCGCAGCAACTCATCGACTTTCTTCGATTCCGGTACGAACAGCGCGGGCCGTGCCAGTCCGGAGACCGTCGTTCCCTCCACGTCGAGGGGCCGCTCAAAAGTGAGACGCGCGACATCTCGCAAGTACAACACGCCGAGAACCTGATCGATGTCGTCGCCGATCACAGGCATCCGCGAGACGCCGCGGCCGAGGAAGAGCGACATCGCCGCAGCGATTCCCTCGTCGCTGTCGATGACGACCATGTCGGTTCGCGGAATCATGACTTCGCGGACAACGGTGTCGTTGAATTCGAAAATCGAGTGGATGAGCTCCCGGTCGTCCTCTTCAAGAACATCGAGTTCCGTCGCCTCATCGACCATGCTGAGCAATTGCTCCTCGGAGGAGAACGACACGGTTCGTGGCCGTCCGGGAGTGACGCGATCTCCGATCGCGACGAGCGCGGCGGCGATCGGACCCAACACGACCCTCGAGGCGTGAATGAGCCACGCGCTCCAGCGGATGACCGATCTCGCGTTCACTCGCCCGAGCGCACGCGGGCTCGACCCGACAAGGACAAAGGACACGACGGTCATGATGAACGCGGAAAGCAGGAGGGCCCACCACCACTGGGTGAACACCGACGCGAACGCGAGCGTCACGAGGACGGCGGCGGTGGTCTCGGCGACAACCCGCATGAAATTCACGGCGTTGAGGTGCGCTCCCACGTCTCCCGCAATCGCGTGAAGGGATTTGCGGGCGCGCGACATTTCCGCGAGCTCGTGCAGGTCGGCACGGGACAGAACACCGAGAGCAGAATCGGCCGCCGCGAGCCATCCGCCGAGCGCGACGAGGAGCACGGCGACGGTCACGAAAGCGGGGATCATTGTTTGCGGCGTCGTCGATCGGCCTGAGAGAACTCCGAAAGAATTTCACCCTGGAGGGTGAACATTTCCTTCTCCTCGCGGGGCTCGGCATGATCGAACCCGAGAAGGTGAAGCAACCCGTGGCACGTGAGCAAAAGCAATTCGTCGGTGAGACTGTGTCCCGCCGCCGTGGCCTGAGCGATCGCGACCTGAGGACACAGCACGATGTCGCCGAGGAGGCCCGCAGGCGTCATGACTTCGTCCGTTCCCGGGCGCAATTCATCCATCGGGAAACTGAGAACGTCGGTCGGCCCGGGTTCGTCCATCCATTGCACGTGAAGCT
>JAHBST010000041.1 GCA_019638975.1 Cryobacterium sp. | reverse complement strand
GGTCTACAGTGGTCATTGGCGCTGGCCACGGTGTCGTCTTCGACTGGGAGCCGACGCTCACCTCTACTGCCGAGCTGATCACAAGTCCGCGCGGAGCGGATGCCCGCCTGGACGCATCGGAGCGTCCGACCCGAAGCAAACGACGCGACGACTACTTCGCCCGAATGGATGCCAAGGCCGCTGCGCGCGCAGAGCTCATTCGCGAACGCGAAGCCGGCGTCTGGACCGACGACGAAGGATTCGCCGTGAACAGAGACCAGGACACGACGAACGACGATGGCTGAACCGATCACGACGCGCGCGCAGATTCCGTCGGCGCGCCGAATAGTCGTGAAGGTGGGTTCTTCGTCCGTAAGCGGAGTCAACGCCTCGCAAATCCCCGTACTGGTCGAGGCGCTCGCCGCGGCTCATGCACGCGGGACCGAGGTGATTCTCGTGTCCTCCGGTGCGATTGCGACGGGAATGCCGTATCTCAGGCTGGACGGGCGGCCGAGCGATCTCGCGACGCAACAGGCCGCGGCCGCCGTCGGGCAGAACGTCCTCATCTTTCGCTATCAGGAGAGCCTCGATCGTTACCGCATCGTCGCGGGTCAGGTGCTGCTCACCGCGGGAGACCTGGAGAACCCGGCCCACCGCAGCAATGCCCAACGTGCCATGGAGCGGCTTCTCGCCCTCCGCATTCTTCCGATCGTGAACGAGAACGACACTGTCGCGACCCACGAAATCCGTTTCGGCGACAACGACCGACTGGCAGCGCTCGTCTCCCAGCTCGTCAAAGCGGACTTGCTCCTTCTCTTGTCGGATGTCGACGCCCTGTATTCAAGGCCGCCGCAGGATGCCGGAGCCGAGCGCATCGATGATGTCGGAATCGAAGACGCGCTGGATCACGTCGAGTTCGGCGGGATCGGGTTGACCGGAGTGGGCACGGGAGGGGCGCGTACGAAAGTCGCGGCTGCGAAGCTCGCGTCGTCATCTGGAACACCCGTGCTGCTGACGTCGACCGACCTCGTTGGCGAGGCTTTGGCCGGAGCGAACCTCGGCACCTGGTTTCACGCCGAAAGCTCACCGGGAACGTCCGGTTCACGGTAGATTGGTGGCGGCGTTGCTCGTGACATGAGCAGTGCCGGTTGATCGGAGATGACATGATTTTTCTTGCCGTTGCTGCTGCCGAAGAGCACGCGCCATTGCTCATGCCGAACTGGGCGTTCGCGCTCACGGCGTTCATCATCTTCCTGATCCTCGGCATCGTCGCATGGAGCTTCCGTGATGTCGCGAACCGTCACGCGCACCGCGTACCCGACTCCGCCGCGGGACATGACGGCGCATACTCGGGCTCAAGCGAGCACTCCGGCCACTAGGGCTCACACCATGGCCGCCACTGCCGAGAAGCGTGCCCGCATTGGCGTCATGGGCGGAACATTCGACCCGATCCACAATGGCCACCTCGTCGCCGCGAGCGAAGTGCGCCAGCATTTCGGCCTCGATGAAGTCATTTTCGTCCCGACGGGGGAGTCGTACCAAAAGCGGGATGTTTCGGCCGCCGAGCATCGTTACCTTATGACGGTCATTGCGACGGCGTCGAACCCCGACTTCACGGTCAGCCGAATCGACATCGATCGAGGCGGCCCCACCTACACGATCGACACTCTGAACGAAGTGCACGAGATGCATCCGGATGCGGAGCTGTTCTTCATTTCGGGTGCCGACGCCGTCGCCCAGATTCTGGATTGGAAGGATGCTCCGGCGCTTTTCTCGCTCGCGCACTTCGTAGCTGTGAGCCGGCCGGGACATCCGCTGACCGTTTCCGGATTGCCGGAGGAGCACGTAAGCTTGCTGGAAGTGCCTGCGCTGGCTATTTCGTCCACTGATTGTCGAAGCCGGGTCAGCCGGGATTTCCCGGTGTGGTACCTGGTTCCCGACGGGGTAGTTCAATACATCGCCAAGTATCAGCTGTATCGGAGTTCTACGTGACAACCTGGCAAGATCAGCAGCCGATGAGTCGGCGTGCTTTGCGTGAGAGCGAACGTGCTCACGCCCAGGCCACGTTGTCCGACACGGGTGAGGTCGAGGAACAGAAAAGCGCTCCTGATCAGCAAATTTGGTCGCAGAACTCGATCGCTGAACCTCTCGACTACTCGACTCAGGTTCGGCAGCCGAGCGCAGCTTCGGCAGAACCTTTGCGTCGTCCGCGACAGTCCGGTTCCGAACGTCCGTCCAGCGAATCGGCCGGTTACCGGCTCCGTGATTTCGGGCCCGAGGGCCGTGGCACTTCCTTCTCGTCAACGCAACCCGCACCATGGACTCCACCGTCGGCAGGGAGCGAAGATCTTGAATATCACACCTCGGTAGAGGCCGATCGGCCGGCTCCGACGGCCTATTCGGCACCCATTTCCACACCCCCAGTCGTGGTCACACCTGCGGAGCTCCAGCACGAGCGCCCGGACGGCTCCGCGGCATCCGCGACCGGTCCGGAAGAGCACACTCTCACGCGTCGCGAATTGCGCGAAATGCGCAATGCCGCCGCCACACCGGCACCCGTCGATGTGCCAACGCCCGCTGCGAATCCGTCGGGCCAGCTTCCCCCGGAGCAGAGGCCGAGCGAAAGCGAAGAACTCGCGGCAGCGATGGCGGAGTTCGACAGGATCTACCAGGCGAACCTCGCAACACCGCTGGTTGAGCCTCCCGCAGCTGTTTCCTCCGCACCTGGTACCTCCGCACCCGTTTCCTCGGCGCCCGTCGCGCCGCCCGTCGACTCCGCGCCCGTCGCGCCTGCACCTGTGCCGTCCACTCCCGCGCCCGTCGCGCCACCCGTCGTGGAACGCGCGCCGACGTTCATCCCACCCGCACCAGAGCCGCCCGCGGAGAACACCGAGCCGGCCGAACCGCTGCGGGAAGTCATTTCGGCGCCCGAGGTCTATGCGGCACCGGCAGGGCACTGGTCGAACCAGATTTCGGTCAACGAGCAAGCCGCTGGCACGGGACCGCATCAACGCAATCTTGCTTCCATCGACGCCATAACGACGAGTGCCCTCGTTCTTCCGGTGTTCCCCACCACGGGACCGATCACGGGTCCGGTGAACGGCACGGGCGAGGTGCTTCTGACAGGTTCGATCGATCTGCCCCGCAGCCTCGGCATCAACGGTTTGCACCCCTCGCGGTACGATCGCGCCGATATCGATGCGATCATCGACGCTGGCGATCGCGAGGATTCCGCTCCCGACTCGGCGCCGGTTCGCGCGGTTCGCGCGGTCAGCACGTACACCTCGTCGCAGGGGATCATCGCGACCAAGCGGCCGCGTGGCAACAATCTTCCGATGGTGCTGTCGATTACCGCTGGTGTGATGATGGTCGGCGTCGTCGTCCTGATCGTCGCCGGAATGATTTTCAAGATCTTCTGATTCGTGACGCGACTATCACTCCTTCTGGCCGGGCGCCGGTGACGGCATCCGACCGCGCTCGCGAACTGCTCGCGATTGCCGCCGCAGCAGCCGAGGCGAAGCAAGCTGAGGATTTGGTTGCGCTGGATGTTTCCGGCCCACTGCCGTTCGCCGATGTATTCCTCATTGCGAGTGGCCGCAACGAACGACAGGTTCTCGCGATCGCCGCAGAGGTCGAGGAGAAGATGATCGAGCACGGTGCGAAGCCCCTGCGCCGCGAGGGAAGGTCCGAGGGCCGTTGGGTCTTACTCGACTTCGGCGACCTCGTCGTACACGTGTTCCATGATGAGGATCGCATGTACTACTCGCTCGAGCGGTTGTGGAGCGATTGCCCTGTCGTCCCATTGGGGCTTTAAGGCACGGTCGTGAATCCGGTGGAACTTCCGCGGTGGGATGCGGTGCCGGGTGACGTGCAACGCAATCTTGCCGCAATCGACGATTGGGCCGTATCGCTTCGAGACCGCGACGTCGTCGCCCGCTTCTCCCTCGCGTCGGCGCAATCGATGGCCGACCTCGCGGGGAACGAACTCCTGACCGCCCTCGACGAGTTCGCATCCGAACACTGGGATTTTCGCGGCGGGAGGGAGCGAAATCTGGCCGCGCCGCCGTCGCTCACCGATTCTCAACGTGAGGCGATCGATTCGGCAGCGGCGGCTTTGGGGCTCACGGGGACGCCGCCTCCGCGATTGGGGCACTATGACGCCGTGGTGATGACCGGCGGCATGGTGCGGGCCGGAATCGTGAAACCGCGATACTTGCGCGAGCTCGCCGACGCGGGGCTCGATTGGCGCGAGGCAATTTTCCTGGGAGGGTTTCGACCGTTCGCCGGGGACGAAGTCGCGACGGCAATCGCACTCGGCATCCGCGGTGACAATGAATTCGACGCCATGGTGCACGGGATGCGGGCGGCGTTCGACCTCGCGTCGCCGGATGCGGTCGAGCCGGATGATCGCGTCTCGTCGGCGGCGGCCCGGAATTCGGACTGGCGGCAGGATTCCTGGGACTGGAGGGGCCGTGTGCTTCGCGTCGTCGCCGCGCCGTCATCCGAACCGGCATTGCGGCGCGCGAACACGATCGACACGTTTCGGTTCTGGGCATCCCGCGCCGAGGGCGTCCGTTCGGTCCTCGTCATCACGACGCCGGTTTATGTGCCGTATCAGGGTGCCGTCGCGATCGAAGTGTTCGGACTCGAGTTCGGGCTCGCGGTCGAAACGGTTGCGGTGAGTGCCTCGGCGAGCGAGCTCGGAGTCCACAGCCAGGTGTTCCTGTCCCAGCATCGCGCGCAAGAGTTACGCTCGGCCATTTACGGGTTGCGAAGCCTTCGGGCGCGGTTGACGGCATTTGGGTAGCGGGGCACGTACGCCGGGCCGGCTCGATGAGCACTCTTTGCGCGTTCAGACCGGCATGCGACAATGGGCGGGTACGACTCACGAACTCCACGAGACCAGGGGCATCAGATGAAGTTTCGCGCGATTGTCGTTCCCGCATCCATTGCGTTGGCGCTTTCCCTTGCCGGATGCGCTCCCGAGCCGCTAGCGCCGAGCCCCAGCCCGAGCGCGAGCATTCCGGCGCCGTCGGAGACGCCGAGCGCGTCGCCGACCGGCATCCAGCTCACGCTGCCGGACGACTGCGACGTGCTCGTTCCCTTGCCGGTGATTCAGGCGCAGTTCGCGTCGAACTTCGAGTCGATTTTCATGATCGCCGACAACGGGGGTCCTGACGCGCAATCCTTCGCCGCGCGCGGCGGACTCACGTGCTTGTGGGGGATCCCGAATTCGGATGCCGGTTTTGTCACGGTGTTCGCCGCGCAGCGACTCACCGACACCGATGCCGAACAAGTGGCGACGTGGCAAGCGGACGGCGACAAAGAATGCCCGCCGTTTATGGATGCCTGCTACTTCGACGACTCGCACAATGAGATCGGAGAGGTGTGGACGGTGCACGTTCTGGTCGAGGGTTTCGAACTGGAGATTCAGGCGACATCCTCATCGATCGACCCGCTTCTCGTGGTCGCTCGCGAGGCCGCGACGAACATGGGTTACATCTGACACGAGCAGTAGCGTCCGCGCCCGTGTAGTAATCTAAGGAAGTTGTGTGTGAGCGATCGCACGCTGCGGGGCTGTGGCGCAGTTGGTAGCGCACCTGCATGGCATGCAGGGGGTCAGGGGTTCGAATCCCCTCAGCTCCACCATTTTCTCATCGCGCCTTGCGGCTGTCCCAGCGAAGTGTCGCCGCCGCGAGGATCGCAGCGACGAGGGTCGCGCTCACGATGGCGATCTTCGCGCCATCAGACTGCACCGCCCCCGGGAACGAAAGTTCGGCGATGAGCAAGGAAATGGTGAATCCGATCCCCGACAGGAAGCCGACCGGCACCAGATCGCGGAGCGTGAGGCTCGGAGGGAGGCGCAATCCTGTCAATTTCGTCACGAGAGCCGTCGTGCCGATCACTCCGACAAGCTTGCCCAGAACGAGCCCAACCACGATGGCAGTGACGACGGGCTGAGCGAACAGGGCGCCCAAACCGCCGGCCTCCACGACCGACACCCCGGCCGCGAAGAACGCGAACAAAGGCAACGCGACCGCCGAAGACCAGATCCGCACGTCGTGTTCGTATCGATGTGTTCGCGGCACGGACTCACCGTGCACGAGCCGGGCTGGAACGGCGACTCCCAGCAATACGCCGGCAATCGTCGCGTGTACTCCGGCGTCGTGCATGAAGCCCCATGCGACGAGTGCGACAGGGAGAAGCATCCACCAGCGAGGTGACGTTAAGCGGACGAGAACGGCAAATAGCGCAATCGCGGCGAGAGCGACGACGAGGGAAACGATATTGATCACGGCCGTGTAGAACACCGCGATCACGACGATCGCGAGAAGATCGTCGACGACCGCAAGGGCGAGGAGAAAGGTGCGCAGTGCAGGCGGAAGACCGCGGCCGAAGATCGCCAGAATCGCGAGCGCGAACGCGATGTCGGTCGCGATGGGTATCGCCCAGCCGCGGAGGGCGTCGGGATCGCCGAGCACAATGACGAATCCGATGAAGACCACCGCGGGGACCACCATCCCGCCGATCGCGGCGAAAATCGGTACGGCGGATTCCTTCCAGTGTTGAAGACTTCCCGCCACGAATTCATGCTTGAGTTCGACACCGACGACGAAGAAGAATACGGCGAGCAGACCATCCGCAGCCCACGTGGCGAGAGTCAGATCGAGGTGCAGGGCGGCAGGCCCGACAGTGAACTGGGACAGCTCGAAGTACCCGGCCCGCCAGGGGGAATTCGCCCACGCGAGAGCGACGAGCGCAGCGAGCACGAGCAAGCCGCCGCTCGTGGTTTCCAGGGTGAGCCAGCGGCGCACGCGCTTTCGGCGGGACGGGGTGGATCGGGAATCTGTCATCGGGCTCCATTGGATGAGGGCTCCGCTCGCGGGGTCGCCGCGGCGCCGCCGACCAGACTTCCCGGCAATCCAGTGGTCCAGTCTATCCGCACGCGACACGGGCTCGCCGATAGAGTGGGCGGCGATGAACGCCACACTCGGGATCGCCACGCTCGGCGACGCCATCCGGTTCGTGGACCTCGCCGGAGTGCTCGCGAACGCCATCCTCGGCGGCATCGCGGCTCGGGCGGCGCGCCTCGACCTCGTCGGTTTCGTGATTTTGGCGATCCTGTCCGGCCTCGGCGGCGGGATGATCCGCGACACGCTCCTGCAGCATGGCACGCCCGTCGCCCTCACCGACCCGTACTACCTCGCGGTCGCCCTCGTCGGCGCCGTTATCGCGTTCTTCATCCGGTTCAAGGGGAGATACTCACGCCTTGCGCTCTTGCTCCTCGACGTGCTCGCGGTCGGATGCTGGGCGGCCGTGGGAGCGCAAAAGGCGCTCGAGTCGGGCCTCGGCTGGCTGCCCGCGATCCTTCTCGGAATGGTCACCGCGATCGGCGGAGGCATGGTGCGGGATGTCTTTCTCATGAAGGTCCCGACCGTCTTCGGCGGGAACACGCTGTACGCGACGAGCGCGTTCGTCGCGAGCGTCGAAATGGTGGTGCTCAGCTCATTGGGGTTGCCGGAAATTGGAACCGTCGTCGCCATTCTGAGCGCCGCCGCTCTCTCGCTGCTCGCAAAACGCTTCGGGTGGATCCTGCCGTCGGAAATCCGCATTCGAACGCCCAAAAGGTTGAGCGGCTGGTTATCGGGCTGGTGGAGCGGTCGCGGAAGGCTCAAGGTCCGTTCCGCGAGGACACGGAGTTCTGCCGTGGAGCCCGACGCGGAGGATTAGGCTCTGCCCTATGGCGGCTTCGACCTTCGCACTTGACGTGGCCGACTGGCGCATGCGGGTCTTCGCTTTGTACTCGCAGGTCCGCGAGCTCGGCCGAGCGGATGCAAAAGCGGCGCACGAGACGTGGCGACGCGGGCGCGACGAGCTTTTCGCCACGCATCCGTCGACCCCTTTGCTGCCGGATGATCTGGCACGGTTCTCAGGATTGCCGGTTGCGGACTATGACCCGTCCTGGCGATTCGAATGCGAGATCACGCGTCCTGCAAAGCCCACAACGATGGTGGTGGAAACCGGGACGGACGGCGCGGTACCGTTCGAGTTGCTCGGCTCGGTCCGCGTGCCGAATGTGGGCTCGCTGGATGTGTGGCGCCTTGCGAGCTACGGTGGCGGCCTTTACCTTCCCGTACGGGATGGCCTCGCGGGAACGCCCGGCGGCACCTACGGCGGTGGCCGCTACCTTCTCGACACCGTCAAGGGCGCACACCTGGGTACGGGTCGGAACGGAGAGCTCGTCATCGATTTCAACTTCGCGTACAACCCTTCGTGCGCTTACGATCCGGCGTGGGCGTGCCCTTTGCCGCAAGCCGGCAATACGGTCGCTGAGCCGATTCCGGTCGGCGAGATGTACGGAATCTGAGTGACCGTCACCAGGCTGCGGGCCGATAGTCCTTGAGAAAGACGCCGTAGACATCCTCGCCGGCCTCGCCGCGCACGATCGGGTCATACACTCGCGCGGCACCGTCGACGAGGTCGAGAGGCGCGTGGAAGCCTTCCTCCGCGAGCCGCACTTTCGTGTGGTGCGGTCGCTCATCCGTGATCCAACCGGTGTCGACGGCGGTCATGAGGATGCCGTCCGTTTCGAGCATTTCGCTCGCGCTCGTGCGCGTGAGCATGTTGAGCGCGGCTTTGGCCATGTTGGTGTGCGGATGCCCTGGCCCTTTGTACCTCCGCGCGAACTGACCTTCCATGGCGGAAACGTTGACGACATATGTGCGCCGGGCCGGCGAGGCCGCCATTGAAGGGCGCAGCCTGCTGATGAGCAGAAAAGGGGCTGTCGTGTTTGCGAGTTGCACTTCAAGCAATTCGAGCGGTTCGACGTCCTGCACGTGCTGAGTCCAGCTGTTGACGTGCAGTTCGTCGGGCACGAGACCGCCCGCGTCGATCGCAGTCCCCGCCGCCATCCGCTCGATCGACGAGGATCCGGCCGTCATCGCGAGCTCGGCGAGCTGCTTTGCCGTCAGTCCCGCGGTGTGCGCGAGCAATGGGTGGGATGCGACGGAGGCGGCGAGGGCTTGCGGATGCGCGTCGTTCGTGTGCCCGAACGTGAGCATGTCGGGCAATGGCCCGTCAGGCAGCGGCTCGAGTTCGGCCGCCGCAAGGGGCGCGTACGCGCCGGGGGAGCGGCGAACGGTTTGCGCGGCATTGTTGATCAGGATGTCGAGCGGTCCGGCTTCGGCGACCGACTCCGCAAGCCCGAGCACTTGAGCGGGGTCGCGCAAGTCGATGCCGACGACGCGCAAGCGATGCAACCAGTCCGCGGAGTCCGGGAGCGACGAAAAGCGGCGAACGGCATCCCGGGGAAAACGAGTCGTGATGGTCGTGTGCGCGCCATCGCGAAGAAGCCGCAATGCGATGTGCATACCGATTTTCGCCCTGCCCCCCGTGAGAAGCGCCGTACGACCGGCGAGGTCGGTGCGCGCGTCTCTTTTGGCGTGGCTGAAGGCGGCGCACGCGGGACAGAGCTGGTGGTAGAACGCGTCGACTCGCGTGTAGTGCTGTTTGCAGATGTAGCACGCCCGCGGCCTTCGCAGTTCGCCGGCGCTCGGCGCCGCCACGCGGGTCGCGAGGGGGATGCCTCGGGTTTCGTCGTCGATGCGATCGGGAGCGCCCGTCGCGGTCGCGGCCACCACTTCGCGATCCGCGTGTGCGATCACCGCTCGTTTCTCCAGTCGCCTGTTCTTCTTGACGGCTTTGAACATTCGCGCCGTGGCCCGGCGTACAGCGATGAAATCCGGGTGCTCCTCGTCGAGCTCGTCCATCGCCGACAAGACGCGCAGTACCGTGTCGAGGTCGGCGCGATCAATCGCTTTCGCCTCGACGTCGTCCCGCGTCTCGTCCGTCACCGCACGATTCTACCGGCGGACGGTGCGCGCAGGATTCTAGGAGAGGCCCAGAAGGACCGCCGCGGCGACCGCCAGAGCGACACCGACGAGCTGTGGGAGCGACATCCGCTCCTTGAGCACGAACCGCGCGAGGATCACGGTGGTCAGCGGATAAAGGCTCAAGAGCACGGCGACGACCGCGAGGTTTCCCTCGTGAAGCGCGATGATGAGGAGGATGTTGCCCACCCCGAGCAGGACGCCGGCTACCGCGCTCACGACCCACGTCCGAAAGCCCACTCGGTCTGCCGCCTCCGGCACCATCGGCGTGCCCGCGACGGCGTGCCCTCTCAACCACTCATCCGAGACGCGCAACCGCCGGATCGCGACGAGCGGAACCAGGATGACGAGTCCGACGGCGACGTCGAGAAATGCCGGATAGATGCCGGAATCGGGCGGCGCCGTGTCGAGCGCAACGACCGTGAAGCCGAGCGTGACGCCGGACACGATCGCCAGAATCGCTCCACGAAGCGAGATGCGAGTTACCGCGGCACCGGCCGGGATCGAAATGAGAGCGGAGGCGACGAGCGCGAGAGCCACCGCGACCCAGATCGTCACAGTGAGCGGTTGCCCCGTGGTTGCGGCGACAAGGACGGGGACCGCGGTCTGGATGAGCGCGATGAGAGGGGCGAGAAGGCTCATTGGCCCGATCGCGAGTGCCGCGTAGAACGTGACCATTCCGACGATCGCGAACAGTCCCGCGATGCTTCCGGACCAGAACGCGTTCGCACTGAAATTGGACGGGACGAACGCGAAACCGATGCCCACGCAAACGGTCGCCGCGGCGTAGATCGACGCGCTTGCCGTGATCACGGTCAGGCGCCGGGAGGAGACCGCTCCGAGAAAGTCCGACGCACCGTAGAACAGGCTGGAGAGCAGCGCGAGGATGACAACGATCCCCACTAGTTATCGGCCGCTCCATAGGTCATCCCATCACTGTAGTCGTCGCCGGAAGCATCGATGTTCGCCGTGTGCCGACCTATGCTGGGGCGATGGCGAAGAAGAAGCTCTTGCTCGATTGCGACCCGGGGCTCGACGACGCGCTTGCGCTTCTCCTCGCGCACAGCGATCCCGACCTCGACCTCGTGGCCGTGACGACGGTCGGGGGGAACGTCGCCCTCGACCACACGACTCGCAACGCCCTCGAGTTGCGCGAGTTTCTGGGATTCACCGACGTGCCCGTGGCGGCGGGAGCTGCAGGTCCGCTCGTGCGGGAAACGAAGAATGCGGCCGAAGTGCACGGTCCGGGTGGCATCGGCGACGTGATCCTTCCCCGGGCGAAACTCCCCGTCGATTCGCGCGGCGCCGTCGACCTCATCATCGAGACGTTGCGGAATTCACCGGGAGAAATCAATCTCGTCGCGACCGGGCCGCTGACGAACATCGCGCTCGCACTCCGCAAGGAGCCTCGAATCATCGAGTGGGCGGCATCCTTCGTCATCATGGGCGGTTCCTTCACTCGCGGCAACACGACGCCGGCGGCCGAATTCAACATATACGCCGACCCCGAGGCGGCGGCCGAGGTTTTCGCTGCGGGGTGGCACGTGGTCATGGTCGGGCTCGACCTCACGCTTCAGGCGCTCGTCACCGACGCCATCAGGGAGCGGATGCTCGCCCTCGGAGCGCTCGGCCGCGATCTCGTCGTCCCGCTCGCCACATTCTGGAACGATCCGCAGGACCCCGATTGGGGCGGTCAGGCGGTGCACGACGTGTGCGCGGTCGCCTTCGTGAGTCGGCCCGACTTGTTTTCCAGCGTGCCCGCTCGCGTCGAAGTCGAGGTCGCCGGTCAGTGGACGGCGGGAATGACCGTCACGGACTTCCGGTCCAGTCGGCCCAACGCGCTCGTACCCGTGACGCTCGATGTCGATGGATTTTGGGACTACGTGCTGGAGCGTTATGCGCGCGCCGCCGCTTAGGAGACATTGACCGTAATCGAGTGGAGGCCCGTCGCGCCGTCCGGCACGACATCCGCGTAAACCTCGATTTGCGGAACGCCATTGGCATCCGTCGCGCGAACCGTGAGCCGGTGCTGCCCTGCAGTCGCGTTCCAGGCGAAAGACCATTGGCGCCACGTGTCGGCAGAAATGGCGTCGGCGAGCGTGGCATCCGACCACGCGTCATCGTCGACTTGCACTTCGACTCGCGAGACGCCCACGTGTTGCGACCACGCGACACCGGCGACCATGACCGTGCCAGGGGAGACCTGACGCGAGTCGCGCGGAGTGTCGATACGAGAGGAAAGCTTGACAGGTCCGCGAGGACTCCACCCGCGATTCGTCCAATAGCTCGTCTCTGCGGAGAATTTCGTGACCTTCAATTCGGTGACCCACTTCGTGGCGGACACATAGCCGTACAGCCCCGGCACGACCATCCGCACGGGGAAACCGTGTTCCGCGGGCAAGGGGCTTCCGTTCATTGCGACCGCGAGAATCGCATTGCGGTCGTCGGTGAGGGCGGAAAGCGGTGTGCTGGCTGTGAAGCCATCGACGCTTCGAGAGAGCACCATGTCGGCCCCTGACTTGGGGCCGGCTCGTTCAAGCAAATGGCGGATGGGGTAACCGAGCCACAGCGCGTTTCCGATGAGGCCGCCCCCGACGTAGTTCGAAACGCACGCGAGCGTCGTATAGCTTTCTTCGAGAGGGAGGGCAAGCAAATCGTCGAAGTTGATGGTGACCTCTCGCTCGACGAGTCCCGTAACGCGCAAGGCCCACTGTGCCGGGTCGACCGAAGGCACGATAAGGGCCGTGTCGATGCGGTAGAAATCGGAATTGCTCGTGACGAGCGGGGAGATTCCCGGAACATCAAGCGTCGCGCCGGCAGGAATGGGGGCGACCGTGACGGCCGCGGAAGGCAACGTGAACATTCTCCGTGCCGCTTCCACGGCCTGAATGCTTGACGCGACAACGCGCCCGCCGATCGTGGCGAGCACACCGAGCCCCGCCGCAAGGCCTGCGTTGACGAGGAAGGTTCTTCGCGCCGTGCCTCGCGGCGCAGCGCCGACGGTCGAATCGACAGCTTCGGACCGTCTCGTCAGAACGGCAAGCAACCAGATTCCAACCCCGATCGCCGCGAGGGACGGAAATGCGGACACCATCGACGATCCGGCGCGTGTAATTGCGGCCAACAGTCCCGCGCCCCCGACGATTGCGACGATGACGCGGCCCCACGGCGGTTTCGCATGTTCCACGAGTCCTGCGAGTGCGGCGAGGATGGCAACGAGCAATGCGACGGACACGATAATGACGGCTTTGTCTCCCGTACCGAACAAACCTATGACCCGCTCCTTGAGCCACGGCGGAGCAACATCGATCACGAGCGAGCCCGCCGAGAAGAGCGGACTCGAGGTGGGCGCCAGAATCACCGCGAGCACTTCCGCCGCGCCAAGGCCAGCGCTCACGGCAGCAAGTCCGGCGAATACCGCGCGCCATCGGGCATGATTTCGCGCAGCGGCTACGGGCGGCGATTTCATTGCGACCGGCGAGACTGGCATGACCCCAGCATAAGTCGGCGCGCATCCGCCGACCCGTAGTGTGGGACGGTTAACGCGTGCTGATTCCCGCGACGGACGACCCCGACCTCGTGTATTCCGCTTTCGTGGACTGGGCGACCTCGGGGGGATTCTCCCTCTACCCCGCCCAGGATGAAGCAATCATGGAGTTCGTCTCCGGCGCGAATGTCATCCTGAGCACCCCCACGGGAACCGGCAAGTCGCTCGTCGCGATAGCCGCCCACCTCGCGGCGCTCGCGGCAGGCAAGACGAGTTATTACACAGCGCCCATCAAGGCGCTCGTGTCGGAGAAATTCTTCGCGCTCGTCGACATTTTCGGCGCCGAGCGCGTCGGAATGGTGACAGGCGATTCAAGCGTGAACGCAAGCGCCCCCATTATTTGCTGCACTCAGGAGATCCTCGCGAACCTGTCCTTGCGCCACGGCGACGATACGCCGGCCGACGTCGTCGTCATGGATGAGTTCCACTTCTACTCCGACCCCGAGCGAGGCTGGGCGTGGCAAGTGCCGTTGCTGCGGATGCCGAAAGCTCAGTTCCTGCTCATGTCCGCGACTCTCGGCGACATCGACTGGCTTGCGAAAGACCTGACGCGGCGAACGGGACGCCCAACCGCATCCGTCACCGGTGTGGACCGGCCCGTGCCGCTTCACTACTACTACGCGACGACGCCCATCCACGAGACCGTCGAGGAATTGCTCGCGACCGGTCAAGCGCCCATCTACATCGTGCACTTCTCTCAAGCCTCGGCCCTCGAGCGTGCTCAAGCGCTCACGAGCGTCAAGATCATCGATCGGGACCAGCGCGACGCGATCGCGGACCTCATCGGCGATTTCCGCTTCACGACCAGATTCGGGCACACACTCTCCCGGCTCATCCGCTCGGGGATCGGCGTGCATCATGCCGGAATGTTGCCCAAATACCGTCGGCTCGTCGAGCAGCTTGCGCAACGAGGACTCTTGAAAGTCATTTGCGGAACCGACACTCTCGGAGTGGGAATCAACGTGCCGATTCGCACGGTGGTTCTCACGGCGCTCACGAAATTCGACGGCACCAGGATGCGGCAATTGAGCGCTCGCGAATTCCATCAGATTGCGGGACGGGCCGGAAGGGCAGGATTCGATACGGCGGGAACGGTAGCGGTGCAAGCGCCCGAACATGACGTCGAGAATGCGCGGCTCGTCGCGAAAGCCGGCGGCGATGAAAAGAAGCTCAAACGCGTCGTGCGAAAGAAGCCGCCCGAGGGTTTCGTGTCGTGGGGCGAACCGAGCTTCAGTCGACTCGTCACGGCAGAACCGGAGCGGCTGACCTCCAGCATGCGGATGAGCCATGCCCTGTTGCTCAACGTCATCGGGCGAGGGGGCGACGCATTCGCCGAAATCCGCGCGCTCATCGAGGACAATCATGAGCCCCGATCGAGGCAACTCGAGCTGGCCCGCCAGGCGCTCGCGATGTATCGCACCCTGCGAACTGCGGGAATCGTGGAGCAAGGCGCGAACATCCGCCTTACCGTCGATCTTCAGCCGAATTTCGCGCTCAATCAACCGCTCTCGCCGTTCGCACTTGCCGTCATCGACTTGCTCGACCCGATGAGCGCGAGTTACGCGCTCGACGTCATTTCCGTCATCGAATCGACCCTGGAGGATCCTCGACCAGTGTTGTCTGCGCAGCAATTCCGCGCGAGAGGCGAAGCCGTTGCCGCGATGAAGGCTGACGGAATCGAGTACGAGGAACGCATGGAGTTGCTCGAGGAAATCACGCACCCCAAACCGCTCGAAGAGTTGCTGGATGCCGCGTTCGAGACGTATCGGGCATCGCAACCGTGGGCGGCCGACTTCTACCTCAAACCGAAATCGGTGGTGAGGGACATGTACGAGCGTGCGATGACGTTCAACGAATACGTCGCGTTTTACACGCTCGCGCGGTCAGAGGGGCTCGTACTGCGCTACCTTTCGGATGCATTCCGCGCGGTGCGCCAGACCGTGCCGGAATCGGCGAAGACTGACGAAATCCGCGACCTCATCGAATGGCTCGGGGAGCTCGTGCGGCAAGTCGATTCGAGCCTCATCGAGGAATGGGAAGAGTTGAGTCATCCGCTTCGCGAACCGGATGATGCGCCGATCGTGCCACCCGCGCCACCGTCCGTGGTTTCGAACGAGCGCGCCTTCCGAGTGCTCGTGCGCAATGAGCTGTTCCGGCGCGTTCAACTCGCCGCGCTGGACGATGCGGACGCGCTTGGCGAGCTGGATGCGGAATCCGGGTTCGACGCACACCGTTGGGGTGAGGCGCTCGACGCATATTTCGCAGTTCACGACCACCTCGGCACGGACGCCGACGCTCGGAGCCCGGCAATGCTCATGATCGAGAAGAGCACCGATGAATGGCGCGTGCGCCAGATATTTTCCGATCCATCGGGCGATCACGACTGGGGCATGAGCGGCGTCGTCGACCTTCGGGAATCCGCCGAGCAAGGCGTTGCCGTTGTTCGAATCACCGATGTCGGGGAAATTTAGCGAGCGGAGAGATCGGCCGCGGGTGTTTACTTGGCCCATGACCAGTCAACAACGCCTGGTGCTTTCGATCGCGATCCTCGCCTCGTTCGTCGCCTTCCTCGATGGTTCCGTCGTGAACGTCGCCTTGCCGGCGATCAGCCAGGAGCTTGGTGGCGGCCTCTCGACCCAGCAATGGGTCGTCGACGCCTACTTGATCACTCTCGGCGCGCTCATCCTTGTTGCCGGATCGCTCTCGGATGTGTTCGGCCGCGTGGTCGTGATCCGCTGGGGTCTCTGGGGGTTCGGGGTCACATCCCTCTTGTGCGCGGTCGCCCCGAACGCCGAAATCCTCATCGTCGGTCGCGGTCTCCAGGGAATTGCGGGCGCTCTCCTCGTGCCGAGTTCACTCGCTCTCATCATGTCCGCGTTTCGGGGAGCCCCCCAGGCGAAAGCCATCGGATCCTGGACCGCGTGGACGAGCGCGGCATTCATCGCAGGCCCCGTGATCGGCGGCCTTTTCGTCGACTACTTGAGCTGGAGATTCATATTCGCGATCAATGTGATTCCGATCGTGATCACGATCATCCTGTTGTTCCGCATCGAGCACGCGGGTGAACGGGATCGCTCGATGACGATCGATTTCGCCGGAGCGCTCCTGGCGATCGTCGGGGTCGGCGCGCCCGTGTTTTCCCTCATCGAGCAAAGCAACTACGGGTGGGGCAGCCCGATCATC
>JAHBST010000040.1 GCA_019638975.1 Cryobacterium sp. | reverse complement strand
CGACGCCCGGAAGAGCGGATGCCGCGCGAGTCGCGTCGGGCGATGCGGGCGATGCGGCCGATGCGGCGGCCGATGTGTCTCAGGCAGCTGTGATACAGCTCCCGGATGACGCCTCGGCGGTCATTGTGGGAGCGCCGGGCACCGGCAAGACGTGGACTCTCGTCGAGCTCGTCGCACATCGCGTGGCCGCGTACGGCTGGCCGCCCAACGACCTTGTCGTCATCGCTCCCAACCGGGCATCCGCGTCTCGGCTCCGCGACCGGCTCGCCGTGCGCCTCGCCGTTCCGACGGAAGGGCCGCTCGCGCGCACCATCAATTCGCTCGCGTTCGAGATCGTTGATTTCGCCCGGCGCAGCGCGGGCCTGCCTCCCCCGCGGCTCCTCACCGGTGGGGACCAGGACATCGACATCGCGCAGCTTCTCGACGGGCACACAGTGGAGGGAACCGGGCCGGCATGGCCCGATCCGCTTGATGCACGGGTTCGGGCGTTGCGGAGCTTCCGCACGGAACTTCGCGAAATCATGATGAGGGCGACGGAGTACGGAATCGAGCCGGATGAACTTCGAGACCTCGCGAAGCGCTTCGACAGGCCGGAGTGGTCAGCGGTGGCGGATTTTCAGGCCGAGTACCTCCAGATCCTCGGAGAACTGCGCCCGGATCAACTCGACGCCGCCGAACTTTGTGCCGCCGCCGCGCGTGCGATCGATGCCGGCATGGTGCCCCCGTCGGTGTCGCGATTGAAGCTCGTCGTGGTCGACGACGTTCAAAACGCGACGAGGTCGACGGTCGCGGTGCTCGCCGCCCTCGCCCGCCGGGGAGTCCGAATCGTCGCGTTCGGGGATCCGGATGTCGCGGTGAACGCTTTTCGTGGCGGTGAAGCGAACCTGGTGAGTCGATTCGGACGATTGGTGGGGATTTCGGGAATCGCGACCCTGCATCTCACTGAGTCGCATCGGCAAGGAGCCGACCTCCTTTCGTTGACGGGCGCCGTGACCGGACGGATCGGTACCGCGGAGTCGTTTGGACATCGAGATCCGGTTCCGGACGCGGCCCTCGCCGCACGGCGGAAGGGAAGCCGGGATCCTGCGGGCGTCGTCACCGCGATCGCCTCCACGCCTGCTCGGTTGTGGACGACCGTGGCGCGTCACTTCCGCGAGCTCCACGTCGTCGAGGGTCTGGCGTGGAGCGACCTCGCGGTCATCGTCCGAAGCGGTGCGCAAGTGCCGGAGATCGCCCGCGCCCTGGCCTTGTCCGATGTGCCGACGCGAACGTTTTCGGGCGGGGTGCCGCTGCGCGAGGAAGCCGCGGTCCGAAGCATCCTCACCATGGTGGATGCGGGTATCGGTCGAATTCCACTCACTCCGTCGGTCGCGACGGAGTTGCTCGTCGGCCCCATCGGCGGCCTCGACAAACTCGCCTTGCGTCGACTTCGCCTGGCTTTGCGCACCGAGGAACTTGCGGGAGGCGGCTCGCGGTCGAGCGACGATCTTCTCGTCGAAGCGCTCCAGGCACCCGGTCGGCTCGCCACGATCGACCATCGCTCGGCCCGCTCCGCGGCCCGCCTCGCCGAAACCCTCGCCGCCGTGTCGCGAGAGAGCGACCGGGGCGCGACGATCGAAGAGTTGCTGTGGCTCGTGTGGGAGAGCAGCGGGAAGGCGGACTCGTGGCGCGCTCAGGCGCTCGGGGTCGGGATCCTCGCTGCGGAGGCCAATCGAAGCCTCGACGGAGTTCTCGCGCTTTTCACGGCGGCGAAACGTTTTGTGGAGAGAGACCCGAAGTCGACCCCCACCGTCTTTTTGGATGCCGTGCTCGATTCCGAAGTTCCCGAGGACACGCTATCGCCGCGATCCGCGGCGGATTCGGTACTCGTGACCACTCCGCTCGGTGCGCTCGGACTGGAGTTCGACAGTGTCGTGGTTGCCGGCCTTCAGGACGGGGCGTGGCCGAATTTGCGGCTCCGCGGGTCCATGCTCTCCCCCGATGTGCTCGTGCGTGCCGCGACGGACACCGACAGTGTCGGACTCGATGATCGCAAGGCCGTACTGGACGATGAGTTGCGGATGTTCGCGCTCGCGGTTTCTCGCGCGCGACGCGAGGTGGTTCTTGCGGCCGTGGCGAACGATGACGAATCGGCGAGCGTGTTCTTCTCTCTCGTGCCGAAATCTGCGGAGGAACTTCGAGTCGCATCTCAGACGCCACTCACTCTTCGCGGGGTCGTCGGACGATTGAGGCAGACATTGACCTCGGCTGGCGCGGACGATCCGGACTCGGCGGCAACTCTCGCTCATCTTGCGAGCATTCGCGTGCCGGGTGCCGATCCTGACGAGTGGCACGGAGTCCGACCGCCATCGACGGTCGGCCCGCTCTACGCGGATGATGAAACGGTGCCCGTCTCGCCGTCGAAGCTGGGTGCGTTCGAAGACTCGCCGCTCGACTGGTTCATCGAGTCGGTCTCCGGAACGACCTCGAGCACGGCGATGGGGATCGGCACGATCGTGCACTGGGCGATGGAGACGGCGACCGACCCGGATGTCGAATCGGTGTGGTCCGCGATCGAGAGCCGATGGGACGAACTCGTTTTCGAATCCCCCTGGCTCGCAGAGCAACAGCGTCGGGCGGCACGGAAGCTCGCTTCGGCAGTCGCCGAGTATCTGGGAGACTTCGCGCGCGACGGTAAGACTCTCGTGTCGGCAGAAGACCGCTTCACACTCGACGTCGGCCGCGCACGAGTGAGCGGGTCCATCGATCGAGTCGAGCTTTCGCCCGATGGCGGTGTCGTGATCGTCGACCTCAAGACGGGAAAGCCCGAAACGAAGCAAGAGGTGATCGACGAGTACCCCCAACTCGCGGCCTATCAGTTGGCGTACGCGTCGGGCGTCCTCGACGAGGTGCTGCAGCGAACGCCGACGCGCGGCGGCGGACATCACAGCGGCGGGGCGAAGCTCGTCTATGTTCGCGAGGGGCTGCGCGGAAAGTCCTACCGCGAGGGCGTACAGGCGCCATTGACCGACGAGCAATTGGAACAGTTCCGCGAGCGAATTCACCGCGCATCGCTCGGAATGGCGCTCGGCATCTATCCGGGAACCCGCGATGTCGATCCGTACTCGATGGGCGACTCCGCTCTCCGCGCACTTCACCGGGTTCGGGCGGTGTCGAGTGATTGAGCCGCGAATCGGGTCGGACGAGCTTGCCGACGCACTGGGTATCCATCGTCCGACTCCCCAGCAGAGAGCCATCATCGAGAGCGCGAACGAACCTGCCCTCGTGATCGCAGGAGCGGGTAGTGGAAAAACCGAGACGATGGCGAGCCGCGTTGTCTGGTTGCTCGCCAACGGAATGGTGAAACCGGGTGAAATTCTGGGGCTCACATTCACGCGCAAGGCCGCGGGAGAGCTCTCCGAACGCATTCGGAAGCGGATCGGAAAGCTAGCGCAGACCGGATTGATTCCTGACATCATCGATCCTCTCGACCCTCCGACGGTCACGACCTACAACGCGTTCGCCAATACGCTCTTCCGCGACAACGCCGCGTTGCTCGGTCGCGAAAGCGACGGCGCCGTGCTCGGTGAGGCGTCGGCCTGGCAGCTCGCCCGATCGATTGTGGTGGCAAGTCGCGACAGCCGTCTCGCCGAGCTCGATCGAAATGCGGATCGGATGTCGACTGCGGTTCTCGAATTGAGCCATGAATTGAGCGAGAACGTCGTCGATCCCGAACGGGTGCGCATCATGGCCGAGCGATTCGGAACGCTCGTCGACTTGCCCAGTGGCGGTCGCGGCGAGTATGCGGGAGCACTCGAACTCGTTTCGAGGGTGGCGTCGCTTCCCTTGCTGCTCGATCTCGCGACGCAATTCTCGGAAGCGAAAGCCCGCAAGGGTCTCGTCGAATACGCCGATCAGGTCAGGCTCGCGCTCGAGGTCATTCGACGTGCGCCGAGGGTTGGCGAAGAATTGCGCGAGCGTTTTCGCGTCGTGTTGCTTGACGAGTATCAAGACACGAGCGTCGTCCAGACTTGGCTTCTCGCGGAGCTGTTTGCCGGGCATCCGGTGATGGCCGTCGGCGACCCGCATCAGTCCATTTACGGATGGCGCGGCGCCAGCGCGGCGAATCTGGAGCAATTCGGGTCGGCGTTCGGTGGCGATCGTCCGGTGCAGACCTTCGCCCTCTCGACGAGCTGGCGCAACGGCCATGCCATTCTCGCGGCGGCCAATCGGCTCGTCGAGCCTCTCGTGGAAGCGACGACGATCCCCGTCCAGCAATTGGAGGCGCACGACAAGGCGACGCAGAATCCGATCGACGTGTCCTTTGACGAATCGATCCTCGAGGAAGCGGCATCCGCGGCACGTTGGTTGAAAGCCCAGCTCGAGGTCGAACACGGAACCCCGCCGACGGCAGCAATGCTGTTTCGGGCGCGCCGCACGCAACCCGTTTTCATCGAAGCGCTCCGCGCAGAGGGAGTGCCGTTCCACGTTCTCGGGATCGGCGGCTTGCTCGATGAACCGGAAGTCGCTGATCTCGTGTGCGCTCTCTCTGTAGTGAGCGATCCGACGGCTGGTTCGCAACTCGTGCGACTGCTCGCGGGTTCGCGCTGGCGCATTGGAGTTCGCGACTTGCACGCGTTGAGCCGAGTGGCGTCATGGTTGCGGGACCACGATCACGCGCAGAAGCCGCTCGACGAAGAAACCAGGAGAAAGCTTCGCAGTTCGGTCGCGGAAGGCGAGGGCGGCTCGATCATCGATGCGCTCGACTTTGTCGCGCACGCGAGCCCGGGACACGGAATGCTGGAGCGGTTTTCGACGGAGGGGCTCGGTCGCTTGAAGCACGCAGGGCTCCTGTTCGCCCGATTGCGTGCTCGCGCGGCGCTGGATCTCGTCGATTTCGTGGCACTGGTGGAACAAGAGTTGAACCTCGATATCGAGGTGATCGCGAACGAACGGCGATCGAACGCATCCGCGAGCCGGGAAGCGTTCTTCGACGCGATTGCCGCGTTCCGTGCGGTCAACGAAGACGGCACGCTCGGGAGTTTCCTCAACTGGTTGCGGGAAGCGGTGCGTCGCGACGATTTGGCCCCACGCCCCGAGGATCCGGAACCGGGAGCCGTCCAATTGCTGACAATCCACGGCGCGAAGGGTCTCGAATGGGATTGCGTCGTGGTACCGCGGATGGTGTCGGATGAACTGCCGGCGAAGTCGCGAGATTCGACGGGATGGACGGCGTTCGGGAAGCTTCCGTACGAGTTTCGCGGAGATGCGGAGGGGCTTGCCGTGTTCGACTGGCAGCACGCGGAATCCCGCAAGGACCTTCTCGACCGACTCGCCGTCTTTTCGGACGGTGTGAAGTTGCGCGACGAGAGGGAGGAGCGGCGGCTCGCCTATGTCGCGGTGACGCGCGCGCGCCATGCGCTCCTGCTGACGGGATCCTTCTGGTCGAGTCAGGCGACGTCGCGTGCGCCGAGTCCCTATCTGGCCGAACTCGCCGACGCAGGCATCATTTCGCAACTTCCCGAATCGCCGGCAACTGTCGACAAGCCGGATGGCCGCGAGGAGACGCCGATGTTGTGGCCCGAGGATCCGCTCGGCGCGCGGCGCGAGACGGTCGAGCGCGCCGCGGAGCTCGTCCGGGCGTCGTCGCCGAAAGTCGGCGGACCGCTGCGGAACGAGATCGAACTCCTGCTCGCCGAGCGGGATCGCGTCGCGCAGGATGCGGAATCGGTGGAGCTTCCGAATCGCATTCCTGCGAGCCGTTTCAAGGACTTCGTGACCGATCCGGTGCGCGTCGCGGAAGACATTCGCCGGCCCATGCCCGAGAAGCCCTATCGGGCGACCCGCCTCGGCACGCTTTTCCATTCCTGGGTGGAGCAACGGTCGGGCGTCGTCGGTTCGGGAGAAATCATCGACGCGATTCCCCGAGAACTCGATGACGAGCGGGAGGCGAGCGGCGGTGCGGAGATCGACAATGCGGAACTCGTGCGATTGCAACGCATCTTCGAACAGTCGGCGTGGGCAGGCCGCCGACCTGTTGAGATCGAGCGTGAACTGCACTTGCCGTTCGACGGGCACATCGTCATCTGCAAGATCGACGCGGTCTACGAGCAGGATGGCCGCTATCAGATCGTGGACTGGAAAACGGGGAAAGCGCCGCGCAGCGACGATGAGCTGGCAGATCGCCAACTCCAGCTCGCGCTCTATCGACTCGCGTTTGCCCGGTGGAAGGGTATCCCTCCCGAAAGCGTGGATGCCGTGTTCTACTACGTCTCCGATGACCGGATCATCCAGCCGCCGCGGATTTTCGATGAGGATGAACTCCTGGAGTTGTGGCGGGCTGCTACCCGAAGCTGAGTGGCGGACACGCGGTCATTCGATGCGTGTGCGCGGCGGGTTCACGGTACGGGCCGAAGCTGCACGGGCTTGCCCATGATGGCGGAAGCCAAAGCCTCGATCGGTTCACGAGGCGATGCCGGGTTGTCGACGAGGGCGAAGTCGACATCCCCGACATCCGGAAGCGCCATCGAGGACGGAAGCTCGACGAGGTCGGCGGGGATGAGTGTTTGCGGAAAGACGGCGACGCCGATGCCGGCCCGCACGGCGGCGAGAACCCCGTTGACCTCTCGCACATTGCACGTGATGCGCCAGGTTCGGCCGACCGACTCCAAAGCGCGAATGGCGAACGTCCGACTGAGGCTCGGCGCTTGATAGACGATGAGGGGCAACGGCGCTTCAGTGTCGATCGTGATGCTCTGGTGGCCGACCCAGACCATGCGATCGCGACGCACGAGTCGACCGAGCGGGTCGCCTGAATCCTGTTTCACGAACACGAGGTCCAGTTGGCCCGCGTGGAGTCGCCGCATGAGCGCGCCGCTCTGATTGACCGTGAGCTCGAGGTTGATTTGCGGGTAGAGCTGTCGAAAGTCCCGGAGTACGCGGGGGAGTTGAGTGAGTGCAAGATCATCCGCGGACCCGAATCGCAAACGTCCGCGCATGGCCGAACCGGTGAAGTAGCTTGCCGCCTCGTCGTGGGCGGTCAGAATCGTGCGGGCGAAACCGAGCATCGCGTCGCCGTTGTCGGTGAGGCGAACGTCCCTCGTGTCCCGCGCGACGAGGTTCCTCCCTGCGGCGATCTCCAGTTTGCGAATGTGCTGGCTCACGGTGGGCTGGCTCAAGCCCAGCAATTGGGCCGCATGCGTGAAGCTCAGCGTGTCGGCGACGGTCGTGAAGGTCTTGAGGAGAACCGGATCGAACATGGCCCAAGTATTACAGAAGGCAATAGGAGTTATAGGCACGATAATGCGACTGAATGGCCGCGTCCGCCGTACCGTTGACCACGTGACACCGGAGCAACAGTTCGATGAGATGGCGACAGCGCCAATCCCGGTCATGGTGCAGCGCCCGCGCTGGCGGGACACATTCAGTTCGCTCCAAATCCACAACTATCGCCTGTACGTCTTCTCCCAGCTCGTATCGAACACCTCGGGCTGGGCCATGCGAATCGCGATCGACTGGCTCGTGTTCGAACTCACGGGAAGCGTCGCCCTCGTGGGCATTACGGTCGCACTGCAATTCGGACCCATGTTGCTTTTTGGCCCGCTCGGCGGTGTGGTCGCCGATCGCTACCCGAAACGACGACTGCTTATCACGACCCAATCCGTCAACGCCGTATCGTGCTCCGCCCTCGCGGCCCTGACGATCGCGGGCGTCGTCACCGTGTGGGAAGTCTTCGCGACAGCGCTCATCATGGGTTTCGTCGCCGTAGTCGACTCGCCGGCGCGATCCGTTTTCGTCAACGAGATGGTGGGGCACCTTCGCCTGGGCAACGCGATCAGCATCAATGCGTCGATCTTCCACCTCGGCGGACTCGTCGGGCCCGCGATCAGCGGCATCCTGATCGCGCTCGTGGGGGCCGGATGGTCGATCGCGGCCAACGGTCTCGCGGCATGCGTCGTCGTCGTGACGCTCGCGAGCATGAGAACAGCCGAACTCCTGCCGTCTCTCGTTGCCGCTCGCGGCAAGGGTCAGATCCGGGAGGGCCTCCGCTATGTTCTCGCCAAACCGACCATTTTCTGGCCGATCATCATGCTTGCTTTCGTTGCCACGTTCGGCATGAACCTGCCCGTCATGCTCGTCGCCTTCGCCGATCACGTTTTCGGCTCCGGCGCAGCAGGATACGGCCTCTACAGTTCTGCTGCGGCACTCGGCGCTTTGGCGGGTTCGATCGCGTCCACGCGGCGAATGAGCTATCGCTTGCGCTCCATCATGCTCGCAGCAGGATGTTTCGGGCTTGCGATCGTCGCGACGGGAATCGCACCCATCGTCTCCGTCTTTCTTCTCAGCCTCGCCGCGATCGGTTTCACTCGGTTGTTGTTCGCGACGACGGCCGAGTCGATCGTGCAAATGTCGTCGAATCGCGTCATCCGGGGCCGCGTCATGGCGATCTATTCGATGGTGGTGCTCGGCGGACAGGCGATCGGCGGCCCCCTCATGGGCTGGGCGACCGAGCAGTGGGGCGTGCGCGCGGCCATGATCGGTTCGGGCGTCGTTCCGAGCGTCGCCGCGATCGTGATCGCGATTCTCCTGGCCCGTGCCGGCAAGCTTTCGCTTCGATTTCGGATGCGCCGCAGCATCATCCCTTTCGCGATCGAAGTGCGCGGCCAGCTCGGTTGAACGCGGGTTTGCGCGGGAACTCACGCGCCGAAGCACACGCGAGAATGCGATGATCGGCGCGGATCAGGCCCGGCGCTGGTCGAGCATCGCCTCGACTTCGTCGACACCGAGGACGGGCATGGTGTTGTGGTGGAGTGAATTGTCGAGATCGTTGCTCACCGTGTCGGCGAGTCCCTGCAGCATCGCGACCGCGTCATCCACCACTTCCGTCGATCGCTCCTGGGTGCCGTGCAGGAGCCATTTCGCGAGCTCAAGCTCCGCGTAGAGGGTGGCGCGACGCGACAATTGGCGATCCGTCGAACCGCGAGCCAACTGATACGCGTCGATCGCGCTCGCCGCGACGCCGTCACGCGGGGCCCCCAGGAGCCAGAACAAGTCGCGAGCAGGATCGCCGACGCTCAGTCCCTGCCATCCGAGAATGCCGGACACCTCGTCGTCTTCCCGCAGAATCGAATCCGCGGAGAGCGATCCGTTCACGACGGTCGGCGCGAATTGCCACAAAGCGGAGTCCTCGGTCGCCGCTTCCCACCGACCGAGAAGCACCGCGGGCACGAGTCCCGTGGCGGACGCCCGATCCATGATGACGTGGCATGCTCGGCGGAGTTCGGTCGCGCTGAGCACCGGCAGACCGGCATCCACGACAAAGCTCGTGGGCAGCGCGTGGATCGCCGCGATCGCTCGACCGATCGAGCTCGCGAGGCCCTCGCCCGGCATGATGTCGCCGAGAGACACGCGGCTGCCGTGCACGAATGCGTACACGACACCGCGAGTGGGTCCCACGGGAACCTGCCCGGCGAACGTCGAGACAGCGAAAGGCAATCTCGCGCGGATTCCCGTGCTGAGTGCGCGAAGCGCCACGAGGTCGGCGGACTGTTCGGCTTCGGCGCGTTCGGAGGTCGGAATCCGGATGATCCAGTGCGCGCCGTCGGCCCCAGCCACGAGAGCCGCGTCGAAATCTCCGTGCGTCCCGGAACCGATGGGCACCGCGCCGGCGACGTCGAGCCCCGCGACGGCCGAACTGGCGAGCGCGGCGAGAGTGAGATGCGATCTGGCCATAGCGTCAGGGTAGGTCGTGGCGGTCGCGTCGCCTTCGAACGCCACGCGCTTCACGGCAAGCTCTCCTGCAATGATGATGGAGTGACGGATACCGCAGCGCACCCCGAAAAGTGGAGCGCGCCCCTCGCCACACCCCTCTCGCGCAGCGCCGTCGACCGTGACTATTTGTCGCGCGCCAGGCCTGACCTTTTCGCCGAGCTTCGAGCGAACAGCCAAACCCGAGTGCTCCCGATCTGGAACGGTCGTGCGCTCGTGGAGGCCGACGAGGTAGTTCGACTTCGCCTCTTCCTGCCGAAGGATGCGCCGACATCCGACGTCGAGTTCTACCTTGGCCGATCGCTGTCACTCCACAGCCGCGAATCCGTCGGTACGCCGCTCGTGGGGATATCGATCGGTCGCGACGACGCGCTCGCGCTCGCGCCGGAAGAGCAATGGCTTGGGCTGCGCGAGCTCGGCGCCGTGCTCGATGACAGGGATGCCGGAATCTTCGTCGAAGCGGTCGCGCTCGCTGCGTGGCGCGAGTCGCACCGCTTCTCCCCCCGCACGGGAGTCCCGTTGACAAGTGAACAAGGCGGCTGGGTGCTTCGCGCGAGCGACGACGGCACCGAAGTGTTCCCGCGAACCGATCCGGCCATAATCGTCGCGGTTCTCGACAGCGAGGATCGGCTCTTGCTCGGTTCCAATGCGTTGTGGCAAAACAATCGCTATTCGCTCCTTGCCGGATTCGTCGAGCCTGGCGAGTCGCTCGAGGCCGCCGTCGTTCGCGAAATGTTTGAGGAGTCGGGCATCCGGGTCGTGGACCCGATGTATCTCGGTTCGCAGCCCTGGCCGTATCCCGCGTCGCTCATGGTCGGATTCCGCGCCCTCGCCGATCCGCTTCAGGAGTGGAGCATGGCTCCGGATGGCATGGAGATTCTCGATTTGCGGTGGTTCACGCGCGAAGAGTTGCGCGGAGATCCGAGTTTCATCCTGCCGGGCGCGTCGTCGATTGCGAGAGTCATCATCGACCGTTGGCTGGCGGCGCCGTGAGCCCGGACGAACTGCTCGAGGGACTCGACCCTGAGCAGCGGCTCGTCGCGGAGTCGCTTCGGGGACCCGTGCGCGTGCTCGCGGGAGCGGGAACCGGCAAAACGCGTGCGATCACGCATCGGATCGCGTACGGCGTGGCGACCGGCGCGTTCACCGAGTCGAAAGTGATGGCGCTCACGTTCACGACGCGCGCGGCCTCCGAGTTGCGGGGACGATTGCGTCGGCTCGGCGCCGGCGGCGTATCGAGCAGGACATTCCACGCCGCGGCGCTGTCGCAATTGGGATTCTTCTGGCCGCAAGTGGTCGGCGGAACGATGCCGCGAATTCTGGAAGGCAAGGCGCGGCTTCTCGGTCAGGCCGCCGAGTCGCTGCGCATCCGCGTCGATACCGCGACTTTGCGCGATCTCGCGGCCGAAATCGAGTGGCGGAAGATCTCCGCGCTCAGTATCGCCGAATACGCGGCACGGGACCGCCCCCTCCCGCACGGTCTGGAGCTGTCGAAGGTACTTGAACTCCAGCACGCGTACGAGAACCTCAAAGACGAACGCCGACAACTCGATTTCGAGGACGTGCTGCTCGCGTGCGCCGGAATGATCGAGTCGGAACCGCGAGTCGCTCAACAGGTTCGCGAGCAATACCGGTTCTTCGTGGTGGATGAATACCAGGACGTGTCTCCGCTTCAACAGCGGCTCCTCGAATTGTGGCTCGGCGACCGGCAGGATTTGTGCGTCGTCGGTGACGCCAGCCAGACTATCTATTCGTTTACCGGCGCGAGTCCCGAGTTTCTGCTCGACTTCGCACGGTCGTATCCGGATGCGACTTTCGTGCAATTGGAGCGAAATTACCGCTCCACGCCGTCGATCATCGAGATGGCGAATCGGCTCATGCGCGACGAACGCGGTGCTTTGAGCCTCACCTCCGCCGAGCCTGCCGGGGCTGGCGCACCGGGCGCCGTGCCCGAGATTCTTGCCTACCGCAGCGACGCGGCTGAGGCTAGGGAGGTCGCCGCCGAGATCTCCCGTCTGATCGCCGCGGGTGCGAAAGCGCAGGATATCGCCATCCTGTATCGCATCAACGCCCAGTCAGCGGTGATCGGGGCCGCGCTCGATGACGCCGGAATCGGCTATCAAGTGCGTGGCGGAACGCGGTTCTTCGACCTGCCGGAAGTAAAGCAAGCCGTCATGATGCTGAAGGGCGCGACGATAGTGAAGACCGACGAGTTGCTCTTCAAGACGGTGAGCGACGTTTTGCGTTCCCTCGGGTGGACCCAGAGCGCGCCGGAGACCGGCGGTGCCGTGCGCAGCCGCTGGGAGTCGCTCAACGCGATCATGGTTCTCGCGGAAGAACAGCCCGCGGGCACGGGACTCGGCGAGTTCGTCGCGGAACTTGTGGAACGCAGCGCGGGACAGCATGAACCGACGATGTCCACCATCACGCTCGCGACGCTGCACTCCGCAAAAGGGCTCGAGTGGGACGCCGTGTTCCTCGTCGGGCTCCAGGAGGGGCTCTTGCCGATCGGCTACGCCTCCACGGATTCCGCGATCGCTGAGGAGCGCCGCTTGCTCTACGTGGGAATCACGCGGGCACGGAAGCGCCTGCAGTTGTCGTGGGCGGCGTCGACGGGACAACGCTCGGCAGCCAATTCACCCTCGCGTTTCCTCGCGGGACTGGCCCGCTGACGCCGTCGATCCCGATGCACGCGCACTCGGGATGGCGTTGCCACCGACGCCGCGCAATCGCGCCGCTTGCTTCGTCGATCGTGATGGATTCGTTCTCGACGGACCCGGCGCCCGTGACTCGCGCGAGCGTCAGCCGCGCGGCGACCGCCGCGACTTCGCTCGCGAAGAACGGCGACTCGGCTGGGCTCCGGGAGTTGAGCAATTGGCTCGCGATGGCCGGCCATGCGGGGTCTGCGTCCCGACGGTGGAGTTCGAGGCAATACAGGCATGGTCCGATTCCCGGTTCGATGATCGGGCCGAGGGTGGCGCTCGTGTCCCCGAACACGATGGGGAGGTGCGGAGTGTCCCGTCGCAACCACATGCCGCGAACCGCGGGATTCACGACGAAGTGCGCGACGACGATGGCGAATGCGGGCTCTTCCGCAGTGCCGTCCGTATGGCCGTCCGCCGGACCGTCCGCGATGTCGACCGTGATTTCTTCCGGTCGTCGCCCGATCGACCGCGGTTTGAGGCCCGCTTCGGCGAGTCGCCGGAGGAGCCGATCCGCCGTCGGACCCGATCCCGAAACGACGACGGAGGAGGCATGCGATGCGCGCGGTTTCGCGAGCGCCGGTTCGATCGCGCGGCGAAATCCCTCAATGTCGCTGTGAGACTCGCCCGATTGGGTTCCGAGAAGCCGGAGCCCGGGCGGCGTGAGGCCGATGGCGAGACCCGCGAGCATCCGCTCGTGACCGATCGTCACATCGTCGAGAACGACGAGAGGGCGATCCACGCCGATTTGAAGGCTCGACGGAGAACGCCAGACGAGAGGATAACGGGGGTCGAGAGTGAGCGTCATCGCGCCATAATGCCGGTCGCGGAACGCTCGCGTCGCGATCGCTCCACAAGCGCTCGACCGGAGGCGGCGGCTATTCCTCCGTGGGCCGATCCCCGTCATCATTCAGGAGGTCTTCGATCGCACGGTCGACAGCATCGTGCTCGGAGTCGGGATTGTTGATTCTTTCGATGAGGCCTGCAGGATCATCGATGTCGTCGCCGCCCGGAACGAGGTCGGGGTGCGACCACA
The DNA here is from genome assembly GCA_019638975.1 of Cryobacterium sp. Taxonomy (GTDB): domain Bacteria; phylum Actinomycetota; class Actinomycetes; order Actinomycetales; family Microbacteriaceae; genus Terrimesophilobacter. The sequence goes on along the minus strand of JAHBST010000040.1, from coordinate 3,958 downwards.
GGGCGTCTCGTTTTTCCGCTCCGACGGCATCCGTGAGCGCTTGCCACATCGCGGCGGCTTCACGCAACCGTCGGGGCCGCAGCTCCAGCCCGACAAGCGTGGAAAAGGCCGATTCGGCCGGGCCGCCGGATGCCCTCCGCCGGCGAACCGTTTCGGCGATCGCGCCGGATTTCGGCAATCGCGACGTGGCTTCTGCCGTGACGACATCGACCCAGCCCTCGATGAGCGCGAGCGTCGTTTCAAGACGCGCGAGCGCCGCGAGTTGTGCTTCGTTTTTCGGCGCAAGCAGCTCCCCGGCCGATACCGCGTGCTGGAGCGACTCCGGATTGCCCGGATCGAAGTGTTCTGCGAGCTCCTCGAGTCGTTCCGTGTCGACCGTGATGCCTCGGGCGATCTCGGTGATCGACGTCAGGAGCTGCAGCCGCAGCCACCGTGCGTGACGGAACAACCTCGCATGGGCGAGTTCCCGCACCGCAAGGTAAAGGCGAACCTCGTCGAGCTCGATGTCGAGTCCCGCACCGAACGCGTCCAGGTTTTGGGGGATGATCGCGGCTTGAACGGTCGCATCCTCCTCAGCGCCGAAAAGGGGGATTCCGACGTCGCCTCCGGAAACGACTTCCGTGGAGAGCTGCCCGACGACCTGGCCGAGTTGCATCGCGAAGAGCGTGCCGCCGACATTGCGCATGAGCTTGCTCGCACCAGCGATCATGTCGCTCATTTCTTCGGGCGATTGCTCGTGGAGCACTCGAGTGAGGGCATCCGCGATGCTCGTCGCCACGGGCTCGGCAAGTTGAGTCCAAATCGGCATGGTCGTCGTGACCCATTCCGTGCGGCTGATGAGTCGCGGAGTGCCGGTCAGTTCGGAAACGTATGTCGCATCGTCGAGCCAAAGTGCGGCGACGTGAAATGCCTGCTCGAGGGAGGCGCGTTCGGCCGGGAGCGACGGTGTGCGCTCGCGATTGGCGACCGCTTTCGCTTGCTCGAGCGCGATATCCCAATTGATGCCGTCCCCGCTGCTTTGCAACGCATCCTGCAGCTTGCTCATGAGCTGCGCGACGAGCGCGGGATCGTTCGGAAGGCCCGCAGCGCTCGCGAGCTTGCCTGGATCGATGTCGGTATTGCCGGCGAGAAAGTCACGGAGCATGTCCCGGAAGTCGTCGTCGGGTTCGCCGTCCTCCTCGGGTTCACCGGAGTTCGGGTGCGGATTGTCAGGCATGAAAACTACGCTAGCCGCTGCACACCGGGAGTCGCTGGGATTTCACTTAGGCTTGGAGCCTGCGCTGTGCGCCTGTGGCGAACAGGGGATCACGAAAGGAACTGCGTGGCTCTCTTCAGCGGTGACGATTCTGCGCCGAACCCTCGCGCTGGCCGGGCTCGGCGAATCGGCGGATGGCTCGTCTCGATCGCGGTACTTGCGGCGTGCGTGTTCGCGCTCGTGCCGTCGCCGTACGTGATCGAGCAACCCGGTCCCGTCTTCAACACGCTCGGCAACGTGCAGATCGACGGCAAGACCGTGCCCCTCATCGACATCCCCGATGAAACCACCTATCCGACGCGCGGCGCGCTCGATTTGCTGACCGTCAGCACCGTGGGCGACCGGGCGAATCTTCCGAATTGGTTCGAGGTGGTGTCCGCCTGGCTCGACCCGAGCAAGGCCGTATTGCCCCTCAATGATGTCTACCCCGTGGGCTACAGCGTGCAGGACTCGAACGACGACGGTCGGATCCAGATGGCGAACTCGCAAAAGGATGCGATCGCCGCGGCCCTCACGGAACTCGGCTACGACATCCCCCGCGTCGTCACGGTCGGTGCGCTCACCGACGATTCGGCGGCGAAGGGGATCCTGGAGCCCGGCGACGTCATTGTGTCGGTCGACGGGAAATCGGTGACGAGTGTTCTGGATATGCGGGCGGTCATCGCGGCATCCGGTGCGGGAAAACCGCTGCCGATCGAGATCGAGCGGAACGGCGAAAAAATGAGCGTCTCGGTCACCCCAAAGCTCAGCGACGAAAACCCGCCGGCACCCATAGTCGGCGTGTATCCGTCGATCGAATACACGTTCCCCTTCTCGATCGATATTCAATTGCAGAATGTCGGGGGGCCGAGCGGCGGCCAGATGTTCGCGCTCGGCATCATCGACAAATTGACACCGGGCGAGCTCAACGGCGGTTCGAAAGTGGCAGGCACGGGAACAATCGACGGCACGGGAGTTGTCGGCGCGATTGGCGGCATCCGGCAAAAGCTTTATGGGGCGCTCAGGGCCGGCGCGACGTGGTTCCTCGCGCCGAAGTCGAATTGCAATGAAGTCGTGGGGCACGTGCCGCAGGGTCTCACTGTGGTCGCCGTGTCGACGCTCAAGGACTCCCTCGCGGCGCTCAAAGCGATCGAGACCGGTTCGGGCGTGAAATCGCTCCCGAGTTGCACGGGCACTGCCTCTGGCTGAACGCTCACCGCGGGCAGCGGTTACCATGGGGTAATCCCTTTTCCCGAGCCTGGAGTGGTTCCTTGACCTCAACACAAGCTGAGCGCCAACCCGCTCGACGTTCACGCACCCCACTCGTCGTCGCCATCGCGGTGATCGCGGTGCTCGTGATCGGATTCTTCGTCTTCGCCGGACTGTACGCCGATTGGCTGTGGTATTCGCAACTCGGGTTCGTGAGCGTGCTCACGACACAGTGGTTCGCCACGGGTGCGATGTTCGTGATCGGTTTCCTCGCCATGGCGATCCCGGTGTGGATCAGCATCGAAGTGGCGTTCCGGTGGCGTCCCGTGTACGCGAAACTCAGTTCTCAGCTCGATCGCTACCAGCAGGTCGTCGAACCATTGCGTCGACTCGCCATGTACGGCATCCCTGCGGTGCTGGGTTTGTTCGCCGGTTTCGCGGCGAGCGCGAACTGGAAGATCGTGCTCGAATGGTTGAATCGCACGCCAGCGGGCACGACCGATCCGCAATTCGGGCTCGACGTGTCGTTCTATCTTTTCGAGTTGCCGTTCTACAAGTCGGTCCTCGCATTTTCGTCTGCCGTCGTTCTGATCGCCATCATCGCGACGCTCGCGACGAGCTACCTGTACGGCGCCATTCGCTTCGGCAATCGCGAGGTACGAATTTCGCGCTCTGCTCGAATCCAGTTGGCGACCATGGGCGCGATCTATCTCGCGATTCAAGCGGCGAGCATTTGGCTCGACCAGTACGCCACGATGGCCACGAACACGACCACGGACCTCATCACGGGTGCGTCGTATGCCGACGTGAACGCCGTCATCCCCGGCCGCGCGATTCTCGCGGGAATCGCTGCGCTCGTCGCGATCCTCTTCATCGTGACGGCGGTGATCGGCCGCTGGCGCCTGCCCATCGTCGGAACGGCCCTGCTCATCGTGAGCGGCATTCTCATCGGCGGCGTGTACCCGTGGATCGTCCAGAAGTTCCAGGTCGACCCGAGTGCGCGTTCGGTCGAGTCCACGTATATCGAGCGCAACATCGAAGCGACCCGCGCGGCGTACGGTGTTGCCGGCGTCACGGAGACGCCATATCAGGCGAAGACGGATGCCGAGCCGGGAGCCTTGCGAAATGACGCCGAGACGACCGCGAACATCCGCATTCTCGACCCTGCGCTCGTGACGGATGCGTTCGCTCAGCTCGAGCAAGTGAAGCAGTACTACCAATTCGCTCCGCACCTGGATGTCGACCGGTACACGATCAACGGCAAGTCGCAGGACACCGTGATCGCGGTTCGCGAATTGAATCAGGACGGCATCGGAAACTCGAGCAACTGGGTCAATGACCACATCGTCTACACGCACGGCTACGGCGTCGTGGCCGCGTACGGCAACCAGCGCACCGTCGACGGACAACCCGTGTTCCTCGAGTCCGGCATTCCGAGCACGGGGGATCTCGGCAAGTTCCAGCCGCGCGTGTACTTCGGCGAAGCGTCGCCCGACTACTCGATCGTGGGAGCAC